>CAZGVP010000173.1:0-6348 GCA_964529135.1 uncultured Caulobacterales bacterium
CCATAATAAGGCCCAAAGCCACTATAATATGATCCGTAAAGTGACGTAAAATAAGAACGCGCTTCTGTATCGTTTTCGACCACAATAAAATATTCATATCCATTTTGAACAGTCAGTTCTGCAGAACGCAACAAAAGAAAGTTTTCAACCGTTTCTCTGGACGTTGAAGAATTTCCCCGAAAAGTCACCCTGTAGCGATTATCGTCGATGCGCTGGTCAGCATAGCCAAAACCACTACGATCAGCAGGGCCATAGGGCGTTGCTGTTACGCAAGCTGCAATGGCACAACAAGAAACAAGCACTGCGAGCCTGGCCAATGCGGAAGAGCGGGCCGCAAAAAAACTTAATCTGAAATCATTCAACATCATACATCTCCTAGTGTCTTCCCACCCTTGATAAATTTTATCATAGCGGCTCACACAGCAGATCCAAAGCTTTTTATGGTTTGTCCTTGGGTTGGTTCAACACAACCTATTCGCCTTCACGATCAACCATTTCAGCTCTATTCCATTGGGACTGTCCTATTCCTGACGGTAGTGATTTAATATGTAAATCACGTTGCGGGAATGGAATTTCAATATTATTGGCTTTCAATGTATCCCAAATTCCAAGCATAACGTCACTACGTACATTTGAGACCCCCTTGGCAGGATCATTAATCCAGAACCGCAAATCAAAATTGATAGAACTATCACCAAACTCCATTAAATTACAATTTGGCGCAGGGGTCTTCAGCACACGTTCTGTACCAAGCGCAACACCCTCGCAAAGTTCTTTCACTTTTCGCAGGTCTTCAGTATTATAAGAAACTCCAATTTTCGCATGGAGACGCACCACTTTGTCACAGTGAGACCAGTTAACCACGCCATCTTCAATGAACTGGTCATTTGGAACAAGATGTTCAGTGGCATCGCGAGTGCGTACCGTTACATAACGCGTACCCATCTGCGTTACCCAACCAAATGTATCTCCAACCTCAATTATATCACCTGGCTTAATAGATTTATCAGCGACGAGGGTAAAACCGGCAATAAAATTAGAGATGGTTTTTTGTAAGCCAAGGCCAACGCCAAGACCGATCGCACCACCAAATATTGTTAACGTTGCCAGGTTGAAACCAACCACTTGTAACGCAATCAACAAAGCGATAATTGGCATTAGTATATCAATGATCTTAATCAAGAGCGTTTTGATGGAGGGCGTTAATTCATCCACCGACCGAATACGGTTCGCTAAAAACCCTTTTACCAGGTTTGCAACCCAGAACAAAAAACCAAAAACAACCATAACCCGTAACGCATCGAGTGCAGAAAAACGGATCGTTTGCCCAACATCATTTTCTCCGAGGGGGAAAGAAATTTTTTCCAGTTCATTAAATACATTACCCAAAACGCCGAATGCATCTAACGCAGCAATCGGCCAGGCAACATAAAATGCAACCTTTGACCAAAAAGCCGAACGAATTACCAACGTAACCATTCGAATGATGATCCATGCAGATAATAATGAAATACCAGCTTCAATAAGAACTGTTCCAAACCCAGATGCCGCCAGCGCAGTTCTCGCAATTTGTAAAATCAGAAACAATGAGATTGGCGTTGCTATCTCCGCCAATGCACTTGCTGCACGCTTCAAAGCTGGCAATGGTAATAGAGGCACCAACCTCTCGCGAATAAGGGTCTTTAACCGTGGGGCAAACAAGGCTGCAGGTACAATCGCACCCACGAGTATGCCAACCTGCAACAACACTTCCACCGTCATAACATCGGCTTTAAACCAGTTCACGATATCCAATGTATATTGGTGTAAATTTTCGGCACTAAACAGCGCTTCTCCTTCACCAGAAAAACCGCTCTCATCCGCTATTTTATCGGTATTATTGTCAATCACAGGCTGTTGTGCATCACCTGAAGATTGCCCCGGTATCACATCACCCCCTTGAGAGGGTTTTTGTTCTTGTCTCATACTACCTGCGCCATTGATTCAACTATATGGTGAGGCATATCACGTTGCTTTAACGGGCGAAACCACCGCAAGACCGAGACGTCGATTACTGCACAATCAACAATGATTTTTGTTCGGGCGACATTTCCTGAAGTAATGCTTTCATAAAACCAGAATGCATTTCATATTCCCGGTCACCGTCTCCACTTGAAGAGATGCGAACAAGAACGCCATCAGCAGTACGCCCAAGACCTTGTTGCAAATTAATCCATTGATGGGCAGCAGCCGAGACAGCATAATCATCACCCGCCCTCAACCAGTAGGTTACAGCTTCCTTACGAATTGTTGTACTGGCCATTAGTCGATTTAAGGGTATAGATGCCCCCTCAACTTCCAATTTATCTCGGCCCCGCCAGTCAATCAGAAATCCTTGCCCGGCATAACATTTTTCCGGGCGATGCAAGCGAACAGAGTCGCTGGCAGGCGGACCATAAGCCACCACCAAGGTTACAACACGGCCCAAGGTGTTTCGATAGGCCCGATATAATACGGCCTCCCCCGGACCCGTTACAGAGTCAGGCGGTAGAACAGCATTACCCAGCATAACACGCTGCCACTGAGCGAACTGGTCAGGGAAGTAGGTTTCAAGGTCAGGTGCTGGCGGAAAGTCATTGGCAAAGGGCCCACTATTTTTCACGCCTGATTTAGAAACTACCGCAGTTGATAAAGCCGTTAGCACCATCATTGCACTAATCAAAAGAACCAAAAAAAATGGTACTGGCAAAGACGCATCATCAAGGAATTCGCTTGAATATTTCTCGCTCATTTCATGCGCTCTGCATTGTTGCAAGAAATACGATATCCAACACTATCCAAAGCAAAAACAGCCAATAAAGCTATTCCGAACATCACAAAACCAGACAGGTCATGGAAAAAACTTTGCCCTACATCATATCCAAACATCCAGGTAATCATTACCAATAATGCAACTCGAACGATATTGGCCAAAACTGCAATTGGGGCAAGCATCATAAGAATAAAAAGGTTTGCCCACAGAGACTGTCGCTTAACAATATAAAGATACACAACCCCGATACTGGTCAACGCAATCAAGGAATTTAAACCCGCACACGCATCAGCTACCAATAACTCATAAACTCCAATGGTGATAACCGCACCATCATGGCTAATAGGAACCCCTATTTGATATAAAACGTTGGTAACAATTTCCGAAACAAAAATCTTTAAGGGGAACGTTACGAGATCAATCGCCCAGCCTGGCCACGCAACAAGATAAATTGATAACGCGAATACAAACCACAATTGACGAAAACCGGCCAAACCAAAGATCGATAATGTTGCGCCACTCGCAATAATAATCTGTGAGCCCGATAATACTAACTCAACTTCCTGTATGCGTGACCAACTATAAGCAAGCAACCCTAACAACAAGATGCCAAACCCAGCCGCTCGCTCCATAAAATTTCTAGTAGCCCGCATTTCACCAGACGATAGTTTAGCATACGCAAGCCCCGCACATATCGCAACGATAAATGGTCCGTGTGTGTTTTCTTCCCGGGTCCAAAGCTCTTGCATAAAATCAATGTAAACCGGGCCAAAAAGAATCAACCACCCCATTACAAATAAAAACGCACACAAACCAACTCCATGAGATTGCAGTAACGTTTCAATCCTATTTTCAAAATTGCGCAAAGGATAACCCGCCATAGGGTGCCCCCCCTAACGAGCCATGACGGCGCCAAGCACCGTGGTATTCAGATCATAAAGAACAGCAGAAAGTTGCTTCAATTCATCTTCACGTGTTTTATGCATACGCGCGACAACGATAGCCGTGTCCGATTTTTGCCAAACAAATTGACCATCCGCAATGGGTCCGTACCCTGAAGATAATAACAAAACAACATCATAATCTTTACGCGCTCTGGCTAACAAACCCTCAAAACCATCACTACTGAGAAGAATTTGAGGATTGTATGCTCGCTGGCCCTCGGATAAAATATCAAGCCGGGTAATTATACTCTCTTCAATCACATCATCATACCGAGCGCGATTAGTGATGTAATCTGTCAGTCCTGGTTGTTTCTTGCGTGGCATTGCCCCATTTGCAAAAAAGCGTCGCAATCCAGGATTTCTCAAATTCGCATCCAGAACCAATACCTTACGATGTAATTGTGCAAATGCAGCGCCAAGGTTTGCACCCAATTCGACGCAGGCTTGATCATTTCCAATGCCAACTATTGAAATCACTTTCAAATCTTCAGGCACACAACTGGTAACCAAGCGTGTGCGCATCAACCGTATCTCTTCTGCTTGCTTGGAATAAGGGCGCCTTAACACAACAAGACGGTTAGGAATATGAACCGGATGATCGGCCTCACGCAAAAACCCAAACTGGACACCAATTGCCGCTTGCACATCTTCAGGTTTCACTAATCCTTTGTTGATTGCGACACGTCCAAAGGGTTCACCCGTCTCTTCTTGAATCGCCGCTATTTGACGTACCTGTTTATTCGTCAACAAACCCATAGAAAGCAGGGTATCTCCAAGTCGTCTCGCGCGATTTTGCACACCACGTTGGTCTTCACGTAATCTACGTTCCAGGTCTTCTTGCTGACGAATGGGCTCATTATCAAAAGTGAGGGGTGTTATTGTCACGCTGCCCTCGCTTGCTTCAACGAATTTTCCTCAAGCGACAATTCCGCGAGTATGGGAACATTTAATATACTCTGTACGGTAGATTTGACCCTTACTTTTCGTGTAAATAACTCAATCACAAAAGCAATAGCCAAACCAAATCCCATTCCAATGAGGAAACCAAGAGTTACCAAAACTGGCATTGGCGGCAATGTAGGGTCGCTCGCAGGTATAGCTCGAGAGAGCAAAAGCACTTCTACCACATCGACACGTGACTGCAGTGATTCTTGCAAAGAGCGCGCATTCACCAGCTCATAAGTACTTCTTCTTGAGTCAACGTTTTGCTCCAGATCATCAAAAACCTGTTTGCGCTCCTGCAACAACAACACTATCTGTTTTTGCTCTTCTGTGGCACTTTCAAGTTCCCTCATACGACGTTTTGCAAAATCATATCTATTTTGTATGGAATCCATGATGCTGGTTTCAAGGCTAACCTTCTCGCGGGTTAGCTCAAAATAATCGGGATATTTATCTCCATAGCGTTCAAGAACACGATTAAGCTGAATTAATATCGCCCCTAACCGCACTTGCGCCTGCCGGCCTGGTAAGTTTTCCTGAGGTAAGGGAAGATTTAGCAAGTCGCTCTGTTTTAAGCGTGTCGCTTCACGCAACATCGATTGAGCTTCTGAAAAATCTGCGCGCGCATCACCAAGCCTTGTTGTTAAAGCAGACAGTTCAACTTCTGCTGCTTCAAGTCTTGCCTCACCCAATCCAACAATTCCTGACTCAGCCCTATATTCAGAAAGTTTTTGTTTTGCATCTACCACATCTTGTTCAAGCGCAAAGGTCTCGTCAGAAAATTTTCGCGCATTCCTTGCCGAACGCCTTTGACGTTGACTTAACACTGTCTGCATATATGCATTTGCAAATGCATTCGCGAGTTTAGCCGAATGAGAAGCATCATTACTAGTGAAATTAAAGTGTAAAGAACTGGCCAGTGCATCACCCGTAATTGTTAAACTTAACAATAATTGATCAGCAGCCCATAAACGCGCATCATTACCTGGAATAATTTCACCACCTGTACGCTTACGCCAGGCAGATTCGAAATCTGTCATGGCGAAAAACCCTTCTTCGGTAAGCTGATCAATTACAACCAAAGCTACCGTACGACTTTCCGCTACAGCAGCTTGTTGCCCTAAAAATTCTGAAACCCGAACACTATGTTCAACCCTGCCCGTCAATGTGTTTTTTTGAATTGAATCTACTTGAACCGTTGCACGTGCTTCATACTGCTTTGGTAATTTCACACTCGAAACCCCTGCAGCAGCAGCAAACAGAGTCGCAAAAGCCAAAATGATAAACTTTCGTGCTTTTAGCCCGTGAAATATCTTTACTGGATTCAGTTCCATTACAATTAATTACTTTCCGGTACCCTTTTTAATATTACCGGATGCAGAAGCTGAGCCATCAATTGGAGCCAGGCCCTCGCGATAATAAACCACGCTTTTACCCACTTTCAGCGAATCCACGAGAGATCTTGCACGACGTACAGCGCTTTCCTCAATGACAATCCTGCGCGCAATTGTTGCCCATTGATCAGCAGGAACTGGCTCAGATACAGCTTGAATAATTTTCATGATTTGTGTTTCTTCTTCAGATTTAATCACGATATTATCGTTAACCGTATAACGGCCTAACTGTTGACGGATTTCAGTTGGAAATGAAGATGATACTTGCACTAATGGC
>CAZGVP010000174.1:0-6329 GCA_964529135.1 uncultured Caulobacterales bacterium
GCCCTCGCCCATAAACTGGATCACCAATAAGAGGTGCCCCGAGATGTGTTAGATGAACTCTAATCTGATGAGTGCGTCCTGTTTCTAATTTACATTCAACCAGGGATGCCAGCGCATCACCAGTGAGTTTGGCCCGCTTTGTGGCAAATCGCTCAAGTGTTTGATAGTGAGTGATAGCAAGTTTTGCGTCAGCTCTATTATCTGTTTCTGGAATAACACTCATTTTTTTTCGGTCATGTTGATTGCGGCCAATCAGGGTTTCTATCGAACCAACCCCGGGGCGCAGAGCGCCAATAACGATCGCATGATAAATTCGGTCAATATTATGTTTTGCAAAATCCGCAGCAAGCCGAATATGGGCTTCATCATGTTTGGCAACAACAAGAAGCCCCGATGTATCCTTATCAATACGGTGAACTATGCCAGGGCGAGCAACACCTCCAATACCTGAAAGGCTATCACCACAATGTGCGATGAGAGCATTTACAAGTGTACCATCCTGATTACCTGCGCCTGGATGCACCACAAGACCAGAAGGCTTATTGATAACAATGAGATCATCGTCTTCATAATGAATATCAATGGCGATTTCTTCACCGACAATATCGGGCGTGATGGTGGGCGGAATAGTAATTACGAAAATATCACCGCTCTGGATTTTGGCTGATGCATTTGTAAAAGGGGTGCCGTTACGGCTTAGGCCACCGTCCTTGATGATTGCTTGCAGACGTGACCGGGTTATAGATTCAATTTTTCCGCTCAGCCATTTATCGACGCGGGTACCATGATCCTTTTCTTCAGCAATAACCTCATAGGGTTCGTTAATTTCTGGCATCGTCAACTCTATCAACAGATTCGGTGTTTTCTCTGATTATGGTCGTCGTTGGAAATGGGATCGTAATGCCCTCACTGTCAAATTTTTCTTTAATACTCTTGGTAAGTGCCCATTTAACATCAAGATAGTCGCTTGATGCTACCCATGGCCGGCAAACAATATTTATGGAATGTTCTGCAAGCATATCGATAGCAATTGCGGTTTCTTTATGAAGAAGAATGCGTTTTTCTTTCTTGATTACGGCACGGATCGCATCCATTGCACGGTCGAGATCATCATTATAAGAAACAGAAAAAACCAAATCAACGCGACGTTCGCCGTAAGCGGAGTAATTTACAATGGAACCAGCCCAAACCTCTCCATTTGGAATGATGATTTTCTTATTGTCCGATGTTGATAATTCTGTGGTAAAAAGGGTTAACTTTCGAACTGTTCCCACATGGCCAGCAGTTTCTATATATTGCCCAATTTCAAATGGCCGAAAACCAAGAAGCATGACCCCAGAGGCGATATGACCAAGCGTCCCTTGAAGGGCTAACCCGATGGCTAATCCTGTTGCGCCGATAATTGCCGCAAAACTTGTGGTTGGCACACCAAAAACGCCTAGTGTGGTGACTGCGACCAATGCGATTAATCCATACCAGACAAGGCTGGACAGAAAGCTTTTCAATGTCTCGTCAAGATGCCCTGAGCGACCAAGGGTGAGCACGAGTGCTTTTCGAATATGCCCGGCAATCCAGATGCCGATTAAAAAAACAACTACGGCGCCGATCACCTGAATGGCGAAAGGAGTAATGACATCTATAGCTCGGCGAAGAGAATTTGCTGCCAGATCGACGCTAGCCGTACTAGTATTGAGAGTGGAGTTACTCGGCGAGGTTATGAAACTTACAATTGAGGATAGGGGCATTCAAATAACGATTAAAGTTGATCTTTCTGGATGTTTAGGTGGTTAGCTCGTCCTTTGATATATCTTGGTGTTATCTCGAACCAGCTCCCCATAGTCAGATAGCCCATAGCCTGTGCTGTTATACTTGCCAATGGGTGATGACCCCTTGAGAGAAAAAGACCTTCTGTTTGGCTATATCGAGGGCATTTTAAATACTGAACTGACGTTAGTCGGGGAGCAGTTGATGGCTATGCAGTCGTTACGCGGTAGGGTAGAATATAGTCACCAATTAGGAGGCTTGTGCATGAATATTAGTAAGCGGTTTTTGTATGGTCTTGCGATCTTGACAGCAAGTTTGTTTTTTCTAGCGGGGTGCAGTGTTGCGTCAACTTTAGATGATGACGAAAAGCCTGAGATCTCGGCCAAAGCTGCCAAGGTGCTGAAGCAATATAAACGCACTGGAAACACCACATCGTGCATAAATATACGTCGTATCAATCAAATTCGTGCGTTGGATGAGCGGCATTTTTTAGTGAGAATTGGTGTCAGTGATTATTATTTAAATGTTACGGGTAACCGGTGTGTTGGTGCATCACGTTCGAGTAATCGCCTTCAGTATACAACTTCAATCGCAAAATTATGCCGTAACGAAATAATCACTGTAGTTGATAATACCACTGGCATTCTTTCCGGTTCATGTGGTTTGGGTGATTTCGAACGTCTTGAAAAGAAGGCTGATGTTCGCGACAATGAAAATTAATTACTAGTCTGGTAGGTCGTGGATGCAATGCAAAGAAAATCTGTTCCCTCAATGGTGGAATAAGATAGCATCCTTATGGATGATTTTTGTACTTTTCATAGTATATACTATTGTCAATTCCATCATTAGCCTGGCAGAGGGTGTCGCTCTTGCTCATGATGATGCTAAATTAAATGTTCTTGTACAGAATTTTCAATGGGGTTATTTACCAGATAACCCCCCGTTATACGAATGGCTTTTGCTGGTAGTGCAGTCCATAACTGGGCCAACTATTATCAGCTTCCTGGTAATAAAATATGGACTGTTATTAATTACCTCGATCTTCACTTGGCTGGTTATTAAGAAAATTACGCAATCCAGAGCATATGCTGCACTATCAGCAATCGCTTTGTTATCTCTATACCAGATCGGATGGAACTATCATCAGGCATTTACGCATTCATTGGTTCTAATAACTGCTATCTCTTTTTTCGTATGGGCTTTATTAAATGTAATAGAGAAAAAAAATCTTTTAAATTATTCGATATTTGGAATTTCTGTAGGTTTAGGGCTGCTCTCAAAATACAGTTTCCCGGCTACAATAATTATTATGATTATGGGGGCTTGGCTTGAACGAGAAAACAGAACTGTATTTTACTCACCAAAAATTTTGCTCTCTATCGTAATAGCATTTTTAATGCTTGCGCCACATGCAAACTGGTTGTTACATCATGCTGGTGATTTCGACAATCCTCTGCAGGCACGATTTGGTAGTGAAGCGCCTTACATAAGTCGAGTATTTCAGGGTATTCCCAGCGCAATGTGGGCAGCGATCAGTTTCTTTTTTCCATTGCTGCTATTTGTCGGTTTTGTTGCCCCAAAAATATTGCTTTCACCATTCGCGCAAGGCCATCGATGGCTGGTAAGATTGCCATTCATTGGTGGGGCATTTTTATTAGCGTTTGTAATCATTTTAGGGGCGCCATCACTACCAGAACGATATGGTATTGCTTTTATGTTGCCGGGTTTTTTCGGTTTAATGCCTGCGCTTTGGCAAACAAAACCAAATTCGTCTCGCATGAAAATGTTAATCTATGCTGTTTGCGGTATGAGTGTATTGATACCTGGCGTTAGAGTGATGAGCGTCATCCATGCCGGACCTCCTTTTTGCAAAGGGTGTAGGCAATGGGTTCCATTTGATGGTCTTGCGGCTGAACTGAATCCTGCTGTCAGGCTAAATGCTGATACGCTGGTTGGGTTTGATGATCAGACAGCTGGAAATTTGAAGCGATTTTTCCCTAAGACCCGTGTTCTATCCACCCATCTACCGCATTATACACCCCCTCAATTTTTAAATAGTGATAAAAATCCCGGGAAGTGTTTCTTTGTCTGGTCAATGGATCTTAGCCCATCACCGCCTGAAGAATTTTTATCAAGCTTGGCGCCTCCCCAAAAAATATCTATCCCATGGAACCATCCTCTCAAGAGGCAAAACTGGCGAACCACAAATTGGAATGTTGTAGAAATTCCATCAAATAACTACGCCTACGGATTAATATGTGGTATTAACTTTAAAAAAGTAGATAATTGAAATTCATTTTCAAACCCATGATAACCAGTTGAAAACTGTTTTTTTTAAGACAATCCATTATCCTAATGCACAGGTTATGGCTATTATTTTGTTTTGTAGTTTGTGATTTTGGGTTCACAAAAACAAAACCCAAAAATCTCCACACGGCGAAATCTTTTTTGTTGCAGTGGGAACAAGATTTTAAATGGTTAATTCAACGTTTATAAATCTGTAAACAAATTATTAAACACGCATTAACGAGATTTTAGGTTACCATTGGTCAATATTCACTTGGTTAATCCGTAAGTGCCGTAGGGGCTAGTAAATAACAACGGGTCTAAGTAGGGAATGTATAATGTCAGTAGCTTTTGATACACAAACAATTGAAACAGCGGAACCGGTTTTAAGTGGAGAAGAAATGTACCGTCTGGGCCTTAAAGCCTCAACGGGCAATAGGGAGGCACCGTTCGATCTGATCGACGCTCATAAATGGTTTAATCTGGCAGCAATGCAAGGCAATCAGGAAGCACGAATTTACCGCACTGAGCTGGCTAACGAAATGACCTCAGATGAGGTGGCAGAGGCTCAGCGACGTGCTCGTCAATATTTGGCAACTCATCGTCCAAAGCATACAAATTAATCCTATTTTTTAGACTAGTAGGGTGGTAGGTACTTTTGAACGCATTGTGTGTTTCAGGAGTGATTTACCAATGATCGACGATTCAAATATTGATGATATTGCTTTGTCAGCAACGGTCATTCTCATTCGTGATCAGTCGGTCATGGAAACATTGATGGTCCAGCGCAGTGCCCGAATGGGATTTGCTGCGGGGGCGATTGTATTTCCCGGCGGTAAAGTTGATCGAGCAGATTACGATCCTCTTTGGCCAACCATAAAGAGTGCTGATATTACAGGTAATCCCAACTCAGATGAGTCTGCAGAGAATGTTACACGCATTGCTGCGATACGTGAATTATTTGAAGAAACCGGTGTTTTGTTAGCCTCTCGCAATGGGGTTTCTATTGTTGGCGCTGAAGCCACACGTTTAAAACCAAGTTTCGATGATGCTCGTAGAGTTGTTCATCACGATGCAGGTGTGTTCCGTGATTTTCTGGAATCCGAAGATCTTGAACCTGATATAGAGGCATTGACGTTATTTGCACGTTGGCGCACGCCGCCAGCATTGCATAGACGATATGATACCTGGTTTTATCTGGCAAATATGCCGGAAGGGCAGACGGTGGAAGCAGATGGCGAAGAGTCAACTGAAGCGATCTGGGCCGCGCCTCAAACATTCCTTGATCAAGGTGCTAAAGGTGAACATAAAATTATTTACCCTACCGCAAGAAATTTGGAGCTATTGGCAACATGCTCTTCTTATATGGCACTTGATGAAAATGCGCATGCGCGAAGAATTGAATGTATCGAACCCACTATTATTGATCGAGCAGGGGATAAATATCTGACCATACCTGACGGTCTGGGGTATCCAATTCTCGAGGAGAAACTTGAAACTGCTATGCGTTCATAGCCCAATTTGTTCTAGCTTTTATCCGAAAGTATTGATGCTTTAAGCATGTTCTAGAAAATGAGTATATTTTTTGAATGTATTTCACCACATTCAATTTCTCTTTTCGCTAATGAACAGTAGTACTGGATATATTTTCTCTTGATTTTTTAGCATTTTCCTGTTTGAAGAGTTTATCTGTATGCGTAATGTATTCTTGCAGTGTGGTTTTTAATTTTGAGATTTTCAATGGCTTTTCCAGGCAAGCCGTAATTCCTTTTTGAATATAAGCAGTCTGCTGATCCTTCATTATATTTGCCGTCAAGGCGATAATTGGCGTTTTATTATTCTGATTTTGTTTTTGCCGAATTTCTTGCGTTGCGGTAATCCCATCCTTATTAGGCATTTGAATGTCCATAAATATAATATCAAATTTCTCTTTTAACGTTTCTTCCACCGCTTCCTGACCATCTTTAACAATATGTGGTGTGATATCGAATTTCTTTAAAAATCTTTTGACGATAAGCCTATTGGTGCGATTATCTTCAGCAACAAGTACTCTGACATCTTCATGAAAAGATATGTTAGGGCTAATTGTTGATTGTTCTTGCACAGCAAACGCTTCCCCTTCTATCAACGGAAAGGTAAACCAGAAGATGCTGCCTTCGCCGGGTTTACTGGTTACGCCGACCTTGCCGCCATGAAGCTCAACCAATTGCTTGGAAATGGCAAGTCCCAATCCGGTACCGCCAAATTTTCTACTAGTAGAAGTTTCCGCCTGTTCAAAT
>CAZGVP010000175.1:0-6314 GCA_964529135.1 uncultured Caulobacterales bacterium
GAAAACAGCGCTGCCATTGAGCTGACCATAAACACAACACCTAACATCTGGGAGGCGGACAGTTCGTCAAGCATTAAAACATCGATCATATAAAATCCAATAAGCTGTACGGGCAGGACCAATAAAATCCCGCCACACAATCCGTAAAAGAGCGCGCCGCGTAACCGCTTGTCTGAGATTTTCAGTTTGACAATGTCTGCACGAATGGCTGGTCTGGAGCGTTCAGGTAGAAACCTTAAAATGGCCAGAAAAGAAGCAATTGCAATACCTGATACTACAAACAATGGAACGGCAGGGCCAAATTGAACTGTGGCACTACCAATACCTGGCCCCAGTGTTGCGCCAAAGCCAAAAGCAGCGGCAATCCCTGCAAGTGACGAGGTACGTTCCTCCGGCGCTGTTCTATCGGCTACATAGGCTTGTGATGCTGCTGGCCCGGCGGATGAAAATAATCCGTGGAGGCTACGAAACAGCACTAGCAAAATAAATGTCGTGAATGCTGATAGCGTGCCATTTACGCTGATGTTTAAAACAATACCAAGGGCAGTAATTGAAATGGCAAACATCCCGACACCAAACAAGATAACTGGCTTTCGACCGACTGCATCACTGCGCCGTCCCCAGACAGGGCTCATTGTCACCCACAAAATTGCTGAAACCGTAAAAATCAGACCGACCTGGATATCTGCAAGGCCTACACGACGGGCTAATGGAGGCAAGATCGTAAACAGGATCGTTTGACCGAGGCCAAGGCACATTGCACTTAGCATTAAAACACCAAAGGCTATACGGCGCGCTTTTGCGGTTGTTTGGGCATGGAGAGGGAGGCTGCCAGTATCTTCGCTTGGTGATACTACTGGCGGTACTAAAACGGTTGCCGCTATAACATCATCGGTTTCCGACGATGTTGAGGTATTTGGGCTATGATCGTCGGGCATCGCAAGGAATTCCTATTCAGGTTATCGGATCTTTCCGTGGGGAGCCACGTGAAAGGTATTTCCATACACCACTTGCCCGGAAAACCTCTCTATCACCACCCCAAACTGTGCAGGACATAAAACTTAAGTCTTTAGTACGCCGACTTTGATTTGCAACTGCCAGCAGGGTTTGGCCTTCTTTTGCAGCCGCAAGGAACTGACTATCCATCTGTATGGTAGCGCACTGATGTTGGCCACCGGAATGCCAACTACCACTACCCATAGCTATATCTGCAACGCTCATCATAACTCCACCATGACAAACACCGCCCATATTTAAGTGACGTGCCTCAAGATTGAGCCGTGCAAACCATGTATGTTCGGGATCGGCTGTATAGGCTGAATAAACCGGGCCGATCTGACTATTGTAGCCTGCGTCAGCAAAGCTGTGCCATTTTAATGACAGGTCGGGTTTCATTATAATGTCCGTTGTTGAATATCACTCCTAAAAGGGCATGAGTGATATTTCCTGTGAGTATGAAATTTTTAACAAGCAGCTTTAGGCTACTTTTGGTGACATTAATGCTTGGTATCGTTTGAGATGGTGCTTGGTGTTGCCAAACAATGTTTCCAGCATGGTGGCGTGCATAAAGTAATGTCCAATGGCCATTTCCTCTGTAATGCCCATACCACCGTGTAGCTGTATGGCATTCTCGCCAACAAATTTGCAGGATTTTCCAAGTTGGACTTTCGCTGCAGAGGCAGATTGACGTGTGTCTGTGCCATCTGTGTCTGCTTTCATTGCTGCCATATACGCCATGGAAACTATTTCTTCAGTATGGATGAACATATCTACCATATTGTGTTGAAGAACCTGAAACTTAGATATTGGTTGGCCAAATTGCTCACGTTGTCGGGTGTATTCATTAGTTAAAACACACATTCGACGGCATACTCCAATAGCCTCAGCGCAGATGGCTGCGATTGCGTTATCGATAATTCTTTCTACAAGTGGAAAAGCCTTACCTTCGTCTGTCAATAATGCGGTGGCTGGAATTTCGGCATTGTCCAGATGTATTTCGCCGGCCTGCAAACCATCAATAGTTGGGTAACCTTCAATCCGCAGGTTCTTTTCATTTGCATCAAGTATAAAAAGACTGATCCCGTTTTCGTCACGGGTTTTTCCACTTGTGCGCGCCGAGACGATAATTTTGTCAGCAATCGGGGCAGCTAGAACAACGGCTTTTTGTCCATTAAGAACGTAGTTTTTGCCTTCTTTTTTTGCGGTTGTTTCTACATGTGAGAGGCAATGACGACTGCGTGGTTCGGCATAACCAAATCCCATAATTAATTCACCCGAGATTATTCTAGGAATAATTGTTTTGCTATGGTCACTATTTGCATGGCGCAATATTTGCCCAGCAAGAACGACTGTTGGTAGAAAAGGTTCTACTACAAGAGCATTGCCAAATTCCTCCATTAGAACCAGCATGTCAGCTGCAGTGCCGCCAAAGCCGCCATAATCCTCCGGGAAAGCGGCTCCCATAAGGCCCATTTGTGCCATCCGGTTCCAGATTTCACGGCTCCAGCCTTCATCTGATTGCAAAATAGCTTGCCGTGAATCGAAGTCATATTTGTCGCGAAGAAACCGCGAGAGTGATTCACGCAGCATTGTTTGTTCTTCAGTGAATTCAAAATTCATTGTACGCATCCTTAACGGGAAAAATTATAAACCCAAAACTGCTTTAGCGATGATGTTGCGCTGGATTTCATTGCTACCACCATAGATGGAAGCTTTGCGGTAATTGAAATATTTTGCTGCGGCATGGACTGTATGTTCCGGACCTGCAGGGAATTCATTATGTCCGAGTCTGCGCTGAAAGGGCAGCGCGTAGTTTCCAGCAACGTCAACAGCAAGGTGGGTGATACGTTGTTGAATTTCAGTGCCGCGAATTTTCAAAATGGAAGATTCGGGGCCTGGCCCCTTGCCAGACTCTTCATTCGCAAGGCTACGCAACTCGGTGAATTCCAGTGCCATTAAGTCAATTTCTAACTCGGCCACTGTATTAAGAAAATCGCTATCTTCTATAAGGGTTTCCCCCTCTGCATAAAGGGATTCATCTGCCGCAATTTTTTTTAAGCGTTCAAGGTTTCGTCTTGACTGATGAACGGCAGCGATGTTTGAACGTTCATGCGTAAGAAGAAATTTCGCATAGGTCCAACCGCGATTTTCTTCACCAATCAAGTTTTCAATCGGGACTTTTACATCTTCAAAGAAAACCTCATTCACTTCATGATCACCGCCGATTGTGATGATCGGGCGTACTGAGATACCCGGGGTTTTCATATCAATGAGAAGGAATGATATACCTTCCTGTTTCTTTACATCCGGGTCGGTGCGAACAAGACAAAAAATCCAGTCTGCATATTGGGCGAGTGTCGTCCATGTTTTAGCACCATTAACAATGTAATGATCACCATCGCGAACTGCTTTGGTTCGAAGGCTCGCCAGATCAGAACCAGAGCCTGGTTCTGAATAACCCTGACACCACCAGATATCGCATGACATAGTTGCAGGTAGAAATTTCTTTTTTTGTTCTTCATTCCCGAACGTATAGATTACCGGGCCAACCATAGCCGTGTTAAAAGACAGCGGGGTATAGGTTTCTGCTTTCGCCATTTCTTCATTGTAAATGTAGCGCTGTGTTGGGGTCCAGTCTGTGCCGCCATGTTCGATAGGCCATGCAGGTGCTGCCCAGCCTCTGGCATGAAGCTTTTTGTGCCAATCGAGATAGCCGGTGCGATAATCGTCGACACCATAGCCGGCGCCACCGCGTCGCTTTTCTTCGGGCCAATGCTCACTCAGAAAATCAATGATTTCCTGGCGAAAGGTTTCGTCTTTTTCAGAGAATGTTAAATCCATGGCTCTGGTCCCTTGATTCTGAAATCTGTAATTTATGACCTCAGTTTTACTGATATTGCTATAATTATGTAGGGCAGATTAACGAGCGTCTCTACGAGATTGTGCAGTTGAGCGTCAAACTTTATGCCGCATGCCTTTGGCGGGTGGTTCATTAGGGGCGCCAGCAAAGCATTGAGCAATACTCATCCAGGAGATAGCGCTATCTCCTACCATTTTTATGGTAGTATCGTCTATATTGCGTGTTTGTGTCACTACTTGGCAAAATTCAGTGGCATTCCCAGTAACCTGATTAGCATCTTGCGGTTCGTTCCATTCCCAAATAGTACCAGAAGGAGCGTTAAGGCGTATATAGGGTTTAGGCTTAGGAGGGGTTTCTCCACGATTGCGGAAGGTCCAGCTGTAGGTTGTTACCCCAAGGTGGGCAATATTTCGTATACGATCTGTATCTACACGCGTTATTCCTAAAACGTCGAAGACTTCCTGGCCATGTGCCCAAGTCTCCATTTGACGAGCAATGATTTTTGATTGTGCGCTCATATCCGGTCCAGCCCAGGCTAAGCGTGTTTCAGGATTAGTGTTTGCGTATCTTTCAGTAAGTTTTGGGTAAAAAGAATGCCAAGCTTCAAACAACGCTTTTCCACTTAAGCCTTTTTTAGTTTGATCAAGCCATTGGCGCTGCATTTGAGGATGGTTATCGCCTGCACCCATTCGTTCCATAACAAATTTGAAAAAATCTTGAAATTTTTCTCGTGATTCCAAGGTTATAGAAGCAGCATGGTTCCACATATGTAGATGACCAATTACATCCTCAATGGTCCAATCCTTGAAAAGAGTAATGCGTTGAAGATCATTCTCTGGTGCATCCATGAGTATAGCCGCAAGACTATCGCACTCTTCTCCAAAATCTTTGGCTTCTTGCATGATTAGTCCTCATCTACAACTATTTCCATTAGCAATGAATCGGCGGTGACTTGAACGCCAGATTCAAAATTTATGTCGCCTATGATACCATCCACATCGGCGCATAACTCATGTTGCATTTTCATTGCTTCCAGTACTGCCAGTCGATCTCCCTTGGAAACATGGTCGCCGGTTTTTGCAACCACCTCAAGTAACAAACCGTGCATCGGAGCAATGACCGCTCCAACCCCAGTTGCTTCAGTGGGTGATTGAATAATACCATTTAAATTCGTCAACTCATGATCACGCCCTGCATGGGAGAACTGAATAGTTTGGTAAGTGGCGTCGCGATCAGGAATGTTAAACAGTACATGCAGGCGAGTACCATCAATAGCCAATTTGGCGCGATGGTCTTTAATGCTATGAATACGAAGTATTATTTCATTATCATTAATGTTGACTTGATATTTATCACTTTCAAGAGGGGTAACAAAAACGTTGATTTCGTCATCGTAGACAATAAACTTATAAGGCGTCGTGATGGGCGTTGCGCTTGACCAATTTAACAACGCTGGTGGTAAACCTGTTGTTACCGACGTGATTTTTTTACGAGCTGATGCAAATAATAGCACCGAAGCTATAGCTGCATCTTGAGAGCTAATGGGTGCTTTTTTTAAATCGGTTTTGGGGAAATAATCCCCCATAAAAGCAGTGGTGGCTTCGCCGCGAGAAAAAGTTTGATGATCTAATGCATTAATAAGGAAGGATTTATTGGTAATGGTGCCAAACAGGGCTGTATTGTGGAGAGCTGCAGTTAATTTTCTTCGAGCTTCTTCACGGGTTTTTCCGTATGTAATGATTTTTGCGAGCATGGGATCATAAAAAGAGGTGATTTCCCCACCGGTTTCTATGCCTGAATCAACGCGGATATCATCACCGAATGCTGGTTGCCACAAGTCAATCGGACCGGTCGCGGGTAGGAAATCTTGTGAAGGATCCTCAGCATAAAGACGAGCCTCTATTGCGTGACCTGTAAGTTTGATATCCTCCTGAGAAAACCTTAATGGGTCGCCTTGTGCTATTCTAATTTGTAAAGCGACTAGATCAATGCCGGTAACCATTTCTGTTACAGGGTGTTCTACCTGCAGGCGGGTATTCATTTCCAGAAAATAGAAATCGCCATTTGTATCCAGTAAAAACTCTACTGTTCCCGCTCCGATATAGTCGACATCTTCTGCTGCTTTTATGGCGGCAGTCCCCATGCGGTCGCGTAACTCAATTGTCATGACCGGGCAGGGAGATTCTTCAAGTACCTTTTGGTGGCGACGTTGGACGGAACAGTCACGTTCTCCCAAATGGATAGTATTGCCATGGCTATCGGCAAAGACTTGAATTTCCACATGGCGAGGATTGATAATTGCTTTTTCGAGAATTAGCTCGCCAGAGCCAAACGCATTCTCAGCTTCACTGCGTGCCGCTTTGATTGCGCCCGGCAATTCCTCAGGATTATGCACGAGTCGCATACCGCGCCCGCCGCCGCCAGCCGCTGCTTTCACCATCAATGGATAGCCTAT
>CAZGVP010000176.1:0-6291 GCA_964529135.1 uncultured Caulobacterales bacterium
TACGAGGCAATTTTAACGATCACAAGAGAGCAAACCAATGAGTCCACCTTACAAAATGTAACGATGCAATGGCGAGCGGGGTATCGCCGAGAATTGCCATGGGGCATTACAGCAGAAATAGGGCCTGATCTTTATTTCCGGCGTTTCGATGAGTTTGATTCTCTTGATAATCTGCGCCGGGAAGATTGGACCTATGGAGCGTCAGTTTTTATCACCAAGCGTGACTGGCGTTTGTGGGGATTTGCACCAGTGTTTAGTTATCAATATTTGCGCAATAATTCCAATGCGGACCGGTTTGATTTTAATCGCCACCGCGCAAATGTCGGGATTACGAGGCAATTTTAAAGCTTGATCAAAGGTTTCGAGCAGTTAGCGCGCTTTTGCGTATCATGCTGGGTATGATAGGATTATTCCAGCCACTTACGCCGAAAATTTGCAAGACAGAAAATTGGCGGTTTGACAAAATTAAAGCTCTGTAACCTGACATGGAGGAAATAATGACTGCATCACCTGAAGATCAGCTTGCGACGATGCTATCGAATATTCCAGAAAAAACCGGGAAAACACTGGATGTCTGGAAAAAACTGATTTCTCAAAATGGCTTTGAAAAACACACAGAGATCATTAAATTTTTGAAGAATGAGTATGGTGTCACCCATGGGTTTGCAAACTTAATTTCCGCAAAAGCACGCGAGAGTGGTGAGGATGAAGATCTCATTGCTATCCAGTATTCAGGAAACAAGTCAGGCTTGAAGCCATTACACGATATGATCGTTGGCTATGCACAATCACTTGGCAGCGACGTTGAATTCGTACCAAAGAAAACGTCCCATAGTCTTCGCCGCAAAAAGCAGTTTGCACTGATTATACCGGCGACAAAAACGCGTATCGATCTCGGATTGGCGTTAAAAGGAGATGCTGCTAAGGGGCGACTCGAAATTTATAACGCGATGTGTTCACACCGTGTACGGCTTGAGGCTATGACGGACTTTGACAAAGAGGTACAAACCTGGATGAAAGACGCCTATTCACGTTCCGGATAAAAGCCGTTTAAGAGCTTTCGAGAGCCCCTTATAAATTCTTGCGTAAATTCATAAAGTTTCACACGAAAAAGACCGGTACCTGAACAAGGCACCGGCCTGCAAAATTTTTACATTGTTAGATTTTTTATGGGGTGGCCATCGTATTGGCATCATCCTGAACACCGGTAAACCCACCAGCGGCTTCAAAGCTATCATTTCCGAACCGGAAGGTACCGCCAACTTCAACAGCTTCGGGGCCAAAGAAGGCACCAGCGACTTCGCCGCGAATGGATGGGTCCGTGCTTCCTCTAAGGTCTCCGTCAAAGCGATTACCGCCGGTTAATAATCCTTCGCCTTCAAGGTCGACAAAGTCTGAAAAGATGACGTTGCCCATAGCATCGAAATCCTGAAGTCTTGTTCCAATACCAAGATCTACAATGCGGGTCCCAAAGTTAGCGGTGATAAATACACTACCTGTCAGGAACTCTGATGTACCATTGCGAAGAACAGTGCCGCCGATAACCGTTGTATAGGTTGCTGAGCCAGTAATGGGGACTTCATTAGGCGGCGTCAACACGCCAAATACACTGGCCCCGCGTGTCACATCTCCGGCAAGTCCGCCAACGGGTGTTGTCTCCCATAGGCCGAGTGTTACGTAATTTGTATTAACCCCAGAACCGTTATTGACAATCTCTTGTGCTAAAAAGCTGGACCCTTCAGTGCCCTGATGCAAAACATAGTCAGTGGAAAATGCAGCATCAGTGAGACTGTCCAAGGTGGCTAGAAACGAGCTTGCCTCTTCGGAAGAAATTGTTGAACCAAAAGCAGAGACCCCACTACTGGCAATCCCCTGTAAGTCAGTGATAAGGCTATCGACCGCTTGTGGATCACCTCGTAGATCCTCAAGAGTTAAAGCGCCTCCTGGAAGCACAAGGCCTGCTGGAATTGCTGGAAATTGCTCTGGTATTGATGAGATTGTGACGGCCAATCGATCATTCTCGAGACTGGTAAATTCACCAACTTCGCTCAGCAATATAGGGCCAAAAGTTTCCTGAATATCGACCACGCCTTGTGAGAGGTCGAACGTCAGAGTGTTATTACTGGCGTTGAAGAAAACAGTACCGGCAGGGTTGCGAAAATCAGTGCGGCTGCGTGCAATGACTTCTTCGCCGCCAACGGCATTTATCCGGGTTGTCTGGAAAGCTGCTGCCACCTCAAAGGTTTGGTCAACAGCGCCGCCATTTAACGGGTTTCCGGCGGAAATAACATTGATATTCTCGTTGCTTGGGGGCGCCGGGTTCTCGCTAAGGGCTGTAAAGCCCGATGTCAGGGTGTCAGCGCCACCACTGCCACTGGCGCACGCTGTTGCGGCCAGGATAGTGGCCATGGCTGTCATGAGGTTGGTTTTGGCTCTGAATGTTTTGATCATCCCCGTGCATTCCCTTCTACTAGGAGGCTCAATATAAGGGACTATGATTAATGCAATAAAATGAAGGGCCGGTTAAGTCAGCGTATAAAGTGGTGTCGACTAGCTTGCCCAATATACGTTCATCGACGAAAAAACTGGAGAAAATCTAAATTCTGTCATAGACCCCTGTTGCGCGGTGGTCTCAGCCTACTTATATGCGCCAACGAACAGGTCTAACTGGTATTGGCCAGGGATGACGAAACAGTATTAACGGAAACTTATCAGAGGCTATGGTATAATAAAGGGCTGGCTAATCAGACGTTAAGATTTCTCTTCAACCAAGTGTGAACAGGATCTTCATCACCAACAATTTAGCTGGCATACATGTATTAAAACCACGCCTTTCAGAGGAGAAATTTGAAATGGGTAAGGTCATCGGGATCGATCTTGGTACCACCAACAGCTGTGTTGCTGTTATGGAAGGTAAAGAGCCACGTGTTATAGAAAATACTGAGGGCTCGCGGACGACGCCGTCAGTTGTTGCGTTTTCGGAAGATGGGGAGCGCCTGATTGGTCAGCCAGCCAAACGTCAGGCTGTTACGAACCCTGAGAATACAGTATTTGCGATCAAAAGATTGATTGGCCGTCCTTATGATGACCCAACTGTCGCCAAAGATCAAAAGATGGTCCCTTTTGAGATTGTTAAGGCAGACAATGGTGATGCATGGGTGGAATCGCGTGGTGAGAAATACGCACCTTCACAGATTTCCGCTTTCATTTTGCAAAAGATGAAAGAAACGGCTGAGGACTTTCTTGGTGATACAGTGACACAAGCCGTCATCACAGTGCCAGCTTATTTTAATGACGCACAACGCCAGGCTACAAAAGATGCTGGCAAGATCGCCGGCCTTGAAGTTCTGCGGATTATCAATGAGCCAACAGCGGCTGCCCTTGCTTATGGCATGGAGAAAAGCGAAGGCAAAAAGATTGCCGTATTTGACCTTGGTGGTGGTACTTTTGATGTATCCGTTCTTGAAATTGGCGACGGTGTTTTTGAAGTATTGGCAACGAACGGGGATACGTTCCTGGGCGGTGAAGATTTCGACATGCGAATTGTTGAGTATCTTGCCAAGGAATTCAAAAAAGAATCTGGTATTGATCTGCAGTCCGATAAAATGGCTTTACAACGTCTGAAAGATGAAGCTGAAAAAGCGAAAAAAGAACTTTCTTCTACAGCTCAATACGAAGTGAACCTGCCATTTATCACAGCGGACGCTTCAGGACCAAAACACCTGACAATGAAACTAACCCGCGCCAAGCTTGAAAGTCTGGTTGAGGATCTGGTTAAACGCACAATTGATCCGTGCAAGGCGGCACTGAAAGATGCTGGTCTGTCTTCTGGTGATATTGACGAGGTTGTACTCGTCGGCGGTATGACACGGATGCCGAAGGTTCAGGAGACTGTGAAAAATTTCTTTGGGCGTGAGCCTCATAAAGGAGTGAACCCTGATGAAGTGGTTGCGCTTGGTGCAGCTATTCAGGCTGGTGTTTTGCAAGGTGATGTTAAAGATGTTCTCTTGCTTGATGTGACGCCACTGTCATTGGGTATTGAAACATTAGGTGGTGTCTTCACTCGCCTGATTGATCGTAACACGACAATCCCAACCAAGAAGAGTCAGGTTTTCTCCACCGCTGAAGATAATCAGTCGGCGGTGACAATCCGGGTGTTCCAGGGTGAACGTGAAATGGCTGCCGACAATAAGATGTTGGGTCAGTTTGATTTATTGGGTATTCCACCTGCGCCACGCGGTGTGCCGCAAGTTGAAGTTACATTCGATATTGATGCAAATGGTATCGTACACGTGTCAGCCAAGGATAAAGCCACCAACAAAGAGCAATCTATTCGTATCCAGGCTTCCGGTGGCCTCGATGATTCCGAGATTGATAAAATGGTCAAGGATGCAGAGGCGAATGCTGATGCAGATAAAACTCGGCGTGAAGGTGTAGAGGCTCGTAATCGCGCTGAAGCATTGGTGCATACGACTGAAACTTCTCTCAAGGAGCATGCTGACAAGCTTAATGATGAGGATAAAGCTACTATTGATGATGCAATGGCTGCATTGCGTAAGACACTGGCTGTTGAGGATGCGAGTGTTGAGGCAATCAATAATGATGCCAATGCATTGGCCCAAGCGTCTATGAAGCTTGGTGAGGCAATGTATCAAAGTCAGCAAACCGAGTCTGGTGGCGATGATGATTATGAGCCATCTAGCGGTGGTGACGATGATGTTGTCGACGCTGATTTTGAAGAGGTTGATGGCGAAGACGCTGACCGCAGCTAAATAATTCAATAATGATATGGAGCATCGGGTCGTAATTGTCTGATCCGGTGCCTATATCTTGAATTATTACTCCTTTTAACGGGATTTAACCTGGTGGGCGCAAGGCGAATTCATGGCGCAGGATTACTACGAAACTTTGGGCGTTGCTCGCGATTCATCGGCGGCAGAAATAAAATCTGCCTTCCGCAAGAGTGCAATGAAATACCATCCGGATAGAAACCCGGATAACCCGGAAGCTGAACAAAAGTTTAAGACATTGGGGGAGGCCTATGAGGTGCTCTCCGATGAGCAAAAACGTTCGGCCTATGACCGGTATGGCCATGCGGCATTTCAAAATGGCGCAGGTGGTTTCGGACAGGGAGCAGGTCAGGGTTTTAACGGTGGTGCATTTTCTGACATTTTTGAAGATATTTTCGGCGACTTTATGGGTGGCGGGCGCGGTGCTGGTGGGCGGCGTGGGCCGGGACGTGGCGCAGACTTAAAATACTCTCTGGAGATTAATCTTGAGGATGCATATCGCGGCAAGAAAACCCAGATAACAGTGCCGGGCTCTGTGTCTTGTGATGGTTGCGAGGGCAGTGGAGCAAAGCCTGGTACTTCGCCAGTGACATGCCAGACCTGCCGTGGTGTGGGCCGTGTGCGTGTGCAACAGGGTTTCTTTACTCTGGAGCGAACTTGCCCCAATTGTCAGGGTGAGGGAAAAATGATTTCCGACCCGTGTGCATCCTGCAACGGTCAGGGGCGCGTAACCAAAGAGCGCACGTTGTCTGTTGATATTCCTGCTGGTATTGAAAATGGAACGCGTATTCGTCTTTCAGGTGAGGGCGAGGCAGGGCCACGCGGTGGCCCTGAAGGGGATCTTTATATTTTTGTAAGCGTCAGAGACCACGAGTTGTTTGAGCGTGATGGCCCGGATTTATTCTGTGGATTTCCCGTGCCGATGACAACGGCTGTGCTTGGCGGTGAATTTGAAGCCCCGACCATTGATGGCGGACGCGTGAAAATTTCTATTCCTGAGGGCGCGCAAACGGGCAAACGGTTTCGGTTGCGCGGTAAGGGTATGACGCAGCTCAATTCAAAAAATCGCGGTGATATGTATGTGGAGATTCAGGTAGAAACGCCGGTGAAGCTCAACGCACGTCAAAAAGAATTAATGCGTGAATTCCATGAGGAATGTTGCAGTGATGCCAGTCCGCAGTCTGAGGGTTTCTTCAAGAAAGCAAAAAAATTCTGGGATGGCGTGACTGAAGGGTAATCATTCAGGGTCTTTCTATCCACACACCTGTTGATTTAAACGCGGGTGTTTTGCTACGCGGATCAACATCTGTTCCGGTTAAGACGTTAGCTTCTGGATAATAGGCCATAATGCATTGGCGGGGTAAATTGAAGGTTTTAACGGTAACGTTTTTCATTTCTCCTTGGGCTGATATAATATCAGTTTTGTCATTATCTTTTAAATTTAACGCTTTCATGTCGTGTTTTTTCATTAGGATTGACCAACGTGTGTCCGTGCCACGAT
>CAZGVP010000177.1:0-6286 GCA_964529135.1 uncultured Caulobacterales bacterium
CACCGGGATGGATGCACTACTTATTCTTGCTGGTCCGGTTACTGTTTTGCCTTTGCTCTTGTTTGCGCTTTCTGCACGACGTCTCACTATGATTACCATAGGGATTACTCAATATATTGGGCCGACATTACAATTCTTTTTTGGTATCTATTTTGGTGAAGCATTTACGCTTTATCATGCTATCGCCTTTGGTATGATCTGGCTTGCCCTGGGGCTTTTTACGTGGGACGCATTTAGCACCGCTCAGGCTGAACGTGGATCTTGAATATTGATAAGGTGGTCAAGATGGTCGGAATTTTATCTTACGTATAGCGTGGCTGAATTGCTGTTCATGCTGCATTGCCTAATGCACGTATTTCATCCACGAACCGCTTGAACATATAAAAACTGTCTTGCGGGCCTGGACTTGCTTCAGGGTGATGTTGAACAGAAAAAACTATTTTGTCTTTAAGGGCAATTCCGCAATTTGTACCGTCAAAGAGCGACAGGTGTGTTTCAACAACACCATCCGGCAGGCTGCTTTTGTCAACAGTAAACCCGTGATTCATAGAAACAATTTCTACTTTGCCAGTCGAGAGATCTTTAACAGGATGGTTTGCACCATGGTGGCCCTGATCCATCTTGGTTGTTTTTGCACCAAGCGCCAGTGCCAACATTTGGTGGCCAAGGCATATACCAAGAACTGGCATATTACGATCAATCAACTTACGGATAACCGGAACGGAATATTCACCAGTTGCGGCTGGGTCGCCAGGGCCATTGGACAAAACAACGCCGTCTGGTTCGAGCGCGACAATTTCATCATAGCTAGAACTGGCTGGCAGGACACTGACCTGGCATTGCTGATCTGCTAATAACCGCAAGATATTTTTCTTTACACCATAATCAAGTACTACAAGATGAGGGCTGTGAGCATCAGGCTGGCTATCGCGATACCCGACTTCACGAGACCATAAAGCCTGTTCATGGCGAAAAGCCGTCAGGCTTGTTACATCTTTCGCAAGGTCCCTGCTCTTCAAACCTTCCCATTGTTCGGCTCGTTTGCGCATAGCATTAATATCAAACTGACCAGATGGGTTATGCCCGATCACTCCATGGGGCATGCCATTTTCCCGGATCAGGGCGCTAAGCGCCCGAGTATCAATGCCTGATAGCCCAATAATGCCGCGTCTTTTTAGCCATGGGGGTAATTCAAACTGAGATCGGTAATTGGAGGGACTTGTGACTTTCTCTCGAATAATGAGCCCGCGTGCAGCCTGTATGGCATTATTGCTAGCATCCTCACAATCGTCATCATTGACGCCAACATTACCAATATGCGGAAACGTAAAGGTCACGATTTGTCCCGCATATGAGGGGTCAGTGAGGATCTCCTGATAACCTGTCATGGCGGTATTGAAGCAGACTTCTCCAATAGCTTCCCCGGTGGCACCTAGTCCCTCGCCGTGGAAAACAGTACCATTGGCCAGCACCAGAATGCCAGTATGAACGGGGGAGGAGGCTTGACTTATATGCATCAATGAATATGTCTTCCGCTTCAATTTGTGCCGAGAACCTGTAGGAAAGAAAAACTTGTTTTGATTTTGCCTATGGGTAAATTGCCGGAAAACTATGGTAACCGTTCAGCGCGGTCAAGCAAAACTACTATCCTCAGCCGAGTGCTGGATTATCTTTAAAAATCATGGGGGTGTGACGGACGGTGTTTCTGGTAAATACCGGGATTACAAACCTCAGGAGGTTAATGAAGACATGCGTGACAAAATCAACGAAGCGCTTATTGCGGCAATGAAGGAGCGTGTCAGCAAAACGCGTGTCTCAACACTGCGGTTGGTTAATGCTGCTATAAAAGATCGTGATATCGCTGCACGTGGTGAAGACCGATGTGACGGCGTGACAGATGAAGAAATTCTGTCGATCCTGACTAAAATGGTGAAGCAACGCGAAGAAAGCTCAAAAAGCTTTGAAACGGGTGGGCGCCCTGAACTTGCTGAGCAGGAGCGTGAGGAAATAGAAATCATTCGCGAATTCATGCCGAGGCAAATGGACGAAAATGAAGTTCGCGATGCCGTGGCTAAAGTGATTGAGGAACTCGAAGCGACCAGCCTTAAGGATATGGGAAAATGTATGGGAGCACTCAAAGATCGTCATCAAGGAGCCATGGACTTTGGTAGTGCAGGTAAGCTGCTTAAACAAACGCTTACAAATTCACAATGATGAAACGTGTTGTTATCGTTGTAACTGCATTATCAGTTGCAGGCTTGTTTTTGGTTGGGCTGTGGCTCTGGGATCCACGTACATCCAAAGTTGATAAAGGCGCTGTTGAGGCTGCTGCAAGCGATTATGATGTAGAGATTATTCGCGATAATTATGGTGTACCCCATATCTTTGGCAAAGTAGATGCAGACACTATTTTCGGTCTCGGGTTTGCCAATTCTGAAGATGATTTTCAAACCATTCAGGAGGTTGTTGCCGCAACACGTGGTGATCTTGCTCGTTATCGCGGTATTGATGCTGCGCCTACAGATTATATAGTTTCACTTTTACAAGTATGGGAAACAGTGGAAGCGGGTTATGAGCGTGATGTCCCACCTCATCTGAAAACAATTGCACAAGCGTATGCAGATGGTGTGAATTTGTATGCCTTGCAAAACCCAAGTGAGGTCTGGCCCGGGTTAGCGCCATTTACAGCAAAAGATGTAATCGCCGGGTTTGTCTTCAAGACACCTTTATTCTATGGGCTTGATGGAATCTTGCTCGAGTTATTTGGGGAGGAACATAAACAAGAAATTGCACTTGATCCTGCATCTGGACGGCAGAGTTTTCATCTTGCGCCGCGTACCATGGCAGAGCGTGGATCCAATGCATTTGCGGTTGCGCCCGAACGTTCCGATGATGGGGTTACGCGGTTACTTATTAATTCTCATCAACCTCTAACAGGGCCAGTTGCCTGGTATGAAGCTCATCTGGTTTCAGAGGATGGTTTAGATATCACAGGGGGAACCTTTCCCGGTGCGCCATTAATCTTGCATGGTTTCAATCGCAATCTAGGCTGGGCCAATACTGTGAACAAGCCGGACCTTGCTGATGTTTATGTTCTGACAATAAATCCCGATGATCCTGATCAATATCGTTTTGACGGAGAATGGGTTGAGTTTGAAAAACGCATGGCGCTATTGCGAATTGGTCTCGCTGGGCCTTTTGCCCTGAAGGTGAAGAGGCCGGTTTTATTTTCTAAGCATGGGCCCGTAATACAGGCAAAACATGGCACTTATTCGGTGCGTTATGCAGGTATGAATGAGGTGCGCCAGCTTGAGCAATATTATCGACTGAACCGCGCAACACATATGGCGGAATTTCTTGAGGTCATGGCGATGAATGCGTTGCCTAGCATTAACTATATCTATGCAGATAAAGTCGGAAATGTTGGGTTTATTTATAATGGACAATATCCCAATCGCGATAATAGATGGGATTGGTCGAAAGAGTTGCCGGGTGATCGGTCAGATTTAATCTGGCAAGAATATCTTCCGTTTACAGACGTCCCGATCATCATTAATCCGCAATCAGGATTAGTATGGAATTCCAATAATACTCCTTTAGTGGCAACAGATGGTCCCGACAATTTAGTCGCAGAACAGTTTGCGCAATCGATGGGGTTACAAACTAATATGACAAATCGGTCGTTGCGTATTGGAGAGTTAACCGATGGCGTTACGCCTTTGAGTAGAGAAGCACTTCTTGCGATAAAGTTTGATACTTTCTTTTCAAATCGCTCGCATGCTGCTTTGATCGTTGAGGAAGTGTTGGCTCACGATTGGGGCGATGAACCGAAAATGGCTCAAGCAGCTCAACATCTCGCCAAATGGAATTTTTCAGTGGATGTGGCAAATCGTCAAGCAGCGCTTGGCACATTAACAGTGCTACCGGAGGTAACCGAAGAATTCACAAAGGTGGCGTCACCAGATCGGCTAACAGCATTTCGGAATGCAGTATCCTTGTTGATGAAAAATTATGGCACCGTTGATGTGCGATGGGGGCAGGTCAACAGGTTGGTGCGGGGTGATGTTAATATCCAGATTGACGGAGGCCCCGATATTTTGCGGGCTATTTATCCAGCAGAAATTCGTGATGATGCGACACTTCATGCCAGTGCAGGAGATAGCTGGATTGCGCTCGTAGAATGGGATAAGGCTGGAAATCAAACCGCTGATCTTATCCATAATTTTGGCAGTGCAACACGCGATGATGCATCTCCTCATTATGCAGATCAGGCGAAACTTTTTGCCAATCAAAAATTCAGGCGCGCACTCCTTGATAAAGGCGACATTATTGAGAATGCGTCCGAGCGATATACGCCTTTAGAGCGCTAGGCCTGCTCCTTAAGCTTGAGTGATTAATCATAACTGGCGTGCAGATTAATTGTGCGTAGAGTTGAGTTGCATTTATATACTGCAAGAATATCTCGCTTAACGTTCCAATGTGGTCATAATGGTGTTAGTGAAAAATATATAAGGAACACCACAGCTTATGATGAAAAATTTGTTTTCTCTGGAAGGGCGTACAGCTATTATAACTGGTGGATCGCGTGGTATTGGCAAGATGATTGCCAAAGGGTTTATTGAGCAAGGTGCGCGCGTTTATATTACTGCGCGAAAAGCGCCAGCCTGCGACCAAACCGCCGAAGAATTATCGAAGGATGGCGGGACCTGTATTTCCCTGCCTCATGATCTTGCTACTTTGGATGGTATTGCTGCATTTGTGGATGAATATCAGTCCCACGAGAAAGCTGTTGATATTCTGGTGAATAATGCCGGTGCTGCATGGGGGGAAGATTTTGAAAATTTTCCAGAAAGTGGCTGGGATAAGACGATGGACTTAAACGTCAAATCTCCATTTTTTCTGACCCAAAAATTGTTTAAGGCCCTGAAGGAAAATGCGACCCATGACAATCTGTCTAAGGTTGTCAATATTGCATCTATTGATGGTATACGAATTAATCCATGGGAAACTTACGCTTATCAGGCTTCAAAGGCTGCAATGATCCATCTCACAAGACGAATGGCAGCCCGATTAATTCAGGATAATATTGTTGTGAACGCGATAGCACCGGGCGCATTTCCATCAGAGATGAACAAAACAGCTCGAGATCATGGTGACGCTATCTCATCATCCATACCTGCAAAGCGCATTGGGCGGGATGAGGATATGGCAGGAGCGGCTGTTTATTTGGCTTCTCGTGCTGGTGACTATGTGGTTGGTGATACTATTGCTGTGGATGGTGGCGTTGCTTTTTGCGCGTTTCCCGCACTTTGAAATTTAGGGAAGCTGAATAATGGCTGCAGAAAATCAAAAAGCGCTTGCAACAGGATTAGGCCCGAAGCCTGAACCTTCAGAAATTCTAGCTGGCATTAGTTTGACTGGAAAACGTGTTGTCGTAACTGGAGGATATTCCGGTATTGGATTTGAAACTGTGGCGGCATTAGCAAATTCGGGCGCGGAAATTATTCTTCCTGCAAGGCGACCAGACAACGCCAGAATTATCATGAATGGGCTTTCCGATGGTTTGCGCCAGAAAATCACGGTTGCCCAAATGGACCTTGCGGATCTTGCCAGTGTCAGCCGGTTTGCAGCTGATATGAAGGCGGATGGAAAACCTGTAGATCTGCTGATCAATAATGCTGGCATTATGGCCTGTCCGGAAACGCGTACGGATAATAACTGGGAAGCTCAGTTTGCAACCAACCACCTTGGCCATTTCGTTCTCGCGCAAGGATTATTGCCATTACTTCGCAAGGCTGATGGGGCACGTGTGGTTGCGCTTTCTTCTATCGCCCACAAGCGCTCAGCTATGCAGTGGGAGGATATACATTTTCAACAAACACCCTATGAAAAATGGACAGCCTATGCTCAAGCAAAAACCGCTAATTCTCTTTTCACTTTGTGGTTTGATGAGCGAGAGCAGGGAAATGGTATCCGTGCTTTTTCTGTCCATCCGGGAGGGATCATGACACCACTACAGCGTCATCTTGAGAAAGAAGAGATGATTGCGCTTGGGTGGATCGATGAAAATGGCGAAACGCCAGAGGCTGCGAAGCCATTTTTTAAAACTCCGGCTCAAGGCGCTTCGACCACACTTTGGTGCGCAACAAGCCCTGAGATGGAGGATAAAGGTGGGGTATATTGCGAAAATTGTAATATCGCCAACCCTGAGTTAATTGCAACGATTACCGATATAAATCAATCCTCTTTTATAGATGAAACACCACCACCTTTTGAAGAAATATGT
>CAZGVP010000178.1:0-6283 GCA_964529135.1 uncultured Caulobacterales bacterium
CCCCGGGGAGGCCCCTTACGCTGAACAATCCGAGCCCCTTGACCGCAGGCGTCTGACTGAAGCGTTCAATCAGCTCTTTAAGAAAGATTGGGGCTATATTCGTGATGGTGTTTATAAAATGCCTTTGGAAGTACGTGGTTCATTAAACCCTGGTAAGTTGTGGCGCGAAAGCCGAGACTATCTGCGTGATTCTGAAAGGGTAGCGCGACGTAAAGCGGCTCGCCACCATTCCGAAGTTTTGAACGAGAAGACACGAGAGAAGTTTCCCCGTTATTTTCTGCAAAATTTTCATTTTCAAACCGATGGCTGGATGAGTGCTGACAGTGCTGAACGTTATGAGATGCAGGTGGAGACGTTATTTACTGGTTCTGCAGGAGCAATGCGCCGGATGGCATTACCGTTTGTTCGTGAAGCATTGAACGAATGTTCAGGCGCAGATCACAAAATGCTTGATATAGGTTGTGGAACGGCGCCTATATTGCGTGAAGTTAAGCGGAATTGGCCAGAGCTAGCGGTGACGGGACTTGATCTGTCACCGGCTTATATCGGCAAGGCTCGTAAAATTCTTGGAGGTGAGAGTAAAGTTGATTTTGTACAGGCAGCTGCGGAAGATACAGGCCTTTCTGATGAATGTTATGATATTGTAAGTGCGGTTTATTTGTTTCATGAATTGCCACCAAAAGTACGCATCGAGGTTTTGCAAGAGGTTGCACGTTTGTTGAAACCAGGTGGCATGTTTATATTGACTGATACTATTCAGTATAGAGATGAACCAGGATTGGATATTTTGCTCGAAAATTTCCCACGCGGGTTTCATGAGCCATATTATGATAGTTTTTGCAAGCTGGATCTTGCAAAGCTGGGGGATGAGAATGGGTTGAAATTCATAGGTGATAATATTGGATTTTTAACTAAAACAACAGCATTTCGCAAGCTATCATGATCGCATCTATCGTAAGATTTATAAATTTTTAATCCGATATGGTAACTCTTTTGGTTTTTCCATAATCACATTGCGGATTTTTTCTTTTAAACTTGAAGAGTAGCTGGATTTGAAATTATACTTACTCTGCAAGCGCTGCCCATACCAGTACCTTGTAAATTTTGGTAACTCAAAATCCCGACAAATTAAAACTTCCCAGGGAAGCATAAGTGATTTTGTATAGCGCGGTCCTTGTAAAGGTTTTGTGTTATCAGTGCGACTGGTTTCTAGGACACGTGAAAGTTTTGCATCGATACCCATGGCTAGTCCAAAGCGGTCAACATTAAAACTGATATCAATTGATTCTATTTCTCTCCGATTTAAAGCGCTTGATGTTTGTAGTTGTTTTTCGCTCGCATCCTCTACATAAAACCCCATATTACCATCTCGCAACGAAAGATAAGATCTTAGAACATCGCCTTCCAGAACGCCCATTGCATCCAGGTGTTGTTCAAGGAATGATTTTTTCAAGAATGGTAGATTTAATTCGTTCCGTCCCCAGACAGTGTCACTTTCATAAACACTGCCCCACCCCCACCCGCGTAATTTCACAGGCTGTATGCGCGTTGGCCCTGCCAGATCGATGGCATGAACGCCCTCATTGCTTAATGCATACAAGCCTCCTGTATTATAGATAAGAGGATGCTTTAGATTGAGATTGCCAAGATCAGTTTGTACTTCATCTCCTGGATAATAACGGCTAAGGCCTGATTGCGTTCCCTCTTGGCTGATGCCGCCATTATAACGAAATTCTGATGTTTCACGATTGATCGTGCAGCTTATATCAAGTCGGTATTCTTGATCATGATCAAAGGTTTGATCGGTTGGTTTGCCGACCCAGGGGCCTTTACCGCAGGATTTCAACTCGCCAAGAATTTCCAGATCGATACCATCAGTTTTGTGGGTGGCGGAGATGGCCATACGGGTAATGGCGAGATGTACAAATTCAGTTGAATCGGGAAGGCGGGCATAAAGGCTGCCCATCTCTGAAGATCGTTTTTCTGTGGTCTGTGTCGATTCAAATGCAGTATTGTCTTGTAATCCAGGACGTAGCGTGCCGAGTTGGCCATGAATAAATGTTGTTAGTGCAAAGGGAAAAAAGAACGTAAAATCAGCATCATGGGTATCTGGCAATCCAGTATAAAACCCTGAGGTCTGGTCTTTCTCCTGATGGTTTTCATGCAGGCAGATCATATCCTTTCCCTTGTTGCGATAGGAAAGAAAGACAACGGATTGATGCGCGCTTAGGGGGTGCGGTTTGCCGTTGCGAAATAAACCGATTTTCCCGCTCGCTACAGGTGATCCCTGTTCGGTCAAATGTATCCCAGAAAGCTGCATTTAATTGCCCCAAAAGCCGAAATGCCAAGGCTGTAGTGTATGCCCTGAAAATAGACCCGGCAAGTCTAATGGACAGCAGCTATGGCAACTAACCCGTGGGGGTATGCGTGAGTGTTTTACCGCTTAGATTGGTATGGAGCGAATATCGTATTTAGTCGAAATAACTCTGTAAGGCCGCAACTTCCAGGGCGTTATCCCGCATTGCTTTTATTGCACGCACTGCAGCGCGTGCGCCTGCTGCTGTAGTAATGCAGGGGATTTTCTGGTTCAGGGATGTGGTGCGGATCGAACGCGAATCCTCGATTGATTGCGCTCCCTCAGTAGTGTTGAACACCATTTGGACTTCACCGTTTTTCAGGGCATCAACAATATGGGGGCGTCCCTCCAGCACTTTGTTTACGCGGGTGACATCAAGTCCCTTACTCTGAAAGAAATCTGCGGTTCCGGAAGTTGCGATAATAGAAAAGCCCATTGAAAGAAGGTTTTGTGCAGCCTCTATCATGCCTAGTTTGTCGCTATTTTTTAAAGAGATAAAGACACATCCATCAAGGGGTACTTTTGCTCCTGCGCCCAGAAGGCTTTTTGCTCGCGCTCGTGCAAAGTTTTTATCTATGCCCATGACTTCTCCAGTGGAACGCATTTCTGGACCCAGGACTGTATCGACGCCGGCAAAGCGAGCGAACGGAAAGACAACTTCTTTTACGGCTGTGTGCAGAATATTGTTTATGCGTTCACCAAGTTTCAGATCGTCGAGTGAATAACCAGCCATCACCTTGGCAGCTATGTTTGCAATAGGTATGCCAGCAGCTTTGGCGACAAACGGCACCGTTCTTGATGCACGAGGGTTGACTTCAAGAATATAAACTACACTGCCTTGAATTGCATATTGTACGTTCATTAATCCGACAACACCAAGCGCCATCCCAAGTTTACGAGTTTGATCTTCTAATTCGTTAATAATTCGATCACTGAGCGTATAGGGGGGGAGAGAACAGGCGCTATCACCTGAATGCACACCTGCTTCTTCAATGTGCTCCATTATACCCGCAATGAAAACCCGGCTCCCATCACAGATCGCATCAACATCAACTTCTACTGCATTTTGAAGGTATTGATCAAGAAGGAGGGGCTGGCCTTCGCTAATGTTAATTTGTGCTGTTACAAGATAGTGTTGCAGGCCTTCATCATGGTGGACTATCTCCATGGCCCGTCCGCCAAGTACATAGGAAGGCCTTGTGACTAGGGGGTAACCAACTTCTTTCGCTGCGGCCATGACTCTTTCGCGAGATGGCGCTGTTGCGTTATTGGGTTGTCTCAGGTCCAGTTCCTGAATGAGTTTTTGGAATCGCTCTCGATCTTCTGCAAGATCGATAGCATCAAAGGACGTTCCAAGAAGGGGTATGCCAAGCTTATCTAATGTTTGCGCAAGTTTTAGCGGTGTTTGCCCACCATATTGCACAATGACGCCAGCAAGTTCGCCACTTTCTTGTTCTTTAGCAATAATATCTAGAACATTTTCATCACTGAGAGGTTCAAAATAGAGTCGATCTGATGTATCATAATCCGTAGACACTGTTTCAGGGTTGCAGTTGACCATGATAGATTCAATGTCTATTTCAGCAAGTGCAAACGCGGCATGACAACAACAATAGTCAAACTCAATGCCTTGGCCGATGCGATTTGGTCCACCGCCAAGGATAATTGCTTTTTTGCGAGAAGATGGGCTAGCCTCACAAAGGAGTAATCCTTCAATATCGTGTTCATAGGTTGAATACATGTAAGGGGTAATGGCACGAAATTCCGCAGCACAAGTGTCAATACGTTTGTAAACGGGGCGTACATTGCGTTCCAGCCGGAAGGCCCGTACTTCATCTTCTGTACCGTCCACCAGTTGAGCTAATCGATTATCTGAAAAACCCATTGATTTAATAGTAGTTAATTGGGCTTTATCTGCAGGCAGGCCATCTTTGGCGATTTGTTTTTCAGTTTCTACAATGTCTTGGATTTGTTCAAGGAACCATGGATCGTAAGCGGTGATGGCGCGTACTTGTTCAATCGGAAGGCCATGCCGAAATGCTTCGGCGGTCACCCGTATGCGATCCGGGGTGGGGGCTGCCAATGCGGCACGAAAGGCATTTACATCATCATTTTTACCAAGGCCCGGAATATCAATCGGATCAAGGCCATTAAGGCCTGTCTCAAGAGAGCGGAGTGCCTTTTGTAAGGATTCAGCAAAATTTCGCCCAATCGCCATGGCTTCGCCAACGGACTTCATCGCTGTGGTTAAGGTTTCCTCTGCGCCTGGAAATTTCTCAAACGCAAAGCGCGGTATTTTTGTAACAACATAATCAATTGTTGGTTCAAATGCTGCTGGAGTTGCTTTGGTAATATCGTTTTCAAGTTCGTCCAGTGTGTAACCGACGGCGAGTTTGGCGGCGATACGTGCGATGGGAAACCCTGTTGCCTTGGAGGCAAGGGCAGATGAACGAGAGACCCGTGGGTTCATTTCAATGACCACAAGCCGTCCATCTTTCGGGTTCACTGCAAATTGTACGTTTGAGCCTCCGGTTTCCACACCGATCTCACGCAAAACTGAGATCGATGCTGTTCTCATGATTTGGTATTCTTTATCCGTTAGCGTCAAGGCTGGTGCTACCGTAATAGAATCGCCAGTATGAACGCCCATTGGGTCAATATTTTCGATAGAGCAGATTATGATGCAATTGTCGGCTTGATCGCGAACGACCTCCATCTCATACTCTTTCCAACCAAGAAGGCTTTCGTCGATCAGTACCTGACCAACTGGGGAGGCATCAATTCCTGTACGAACGATATGTTCAAATTCTTCGCGATTATAAGCAACCCCGCCGCCAGTACCGCCAAGTGTGAAAGCGGGACGAATAATAGCGGGCAAACCGATATCATCAATTGCGGCAATGGCTTGGGCCACACCAGTAGCGCGGTCATAGTCGACTGTTTTACCTGATTCATCTTTTATCTCAGGTGAAGAAGCGATTGTAGCACGTGGGTTTTCCAGGCCAATAGCATCCATTGCGGCGCGGAATTTTTCACGGTCTTCTGCTTTTTCTATAACCTCGGCCCGTGCGCCAATCATTTCGACATTATATTTTTCCAGTACGCCCGCTTTTTCCAAATCTAGCGCGCAATTCAATGCTGTTTGACCTCCCATAGTCGGGAGGAGAGCATCTGGTTTTTCTTTCTCAATAATTTTCTCAACATAGTCAGGAAGGATTGGTTCGATATAGGTGGCGTCAGCGAGCTCTGGATCCGTCATGATTGTTGCTGGATTTGAATTGACCAGGATGACTCGATAACCCTCTTCCTTCAATGCCTTCACGGCTTGTACGCCTGAATAGTCGAACTCGCAGGCTTGACCAATAACGATAGGACCTGCTCCAATGATCAGGATGGAAGAAATGTCACTTCTTTTGGGCATGCAAATACTCGCGCGCAAAGGCGATTTGCGGGCCTGACGGACACACAAAAAGCAAAATTCGATTCTATTGGCTAAAGTCGTCTCTTAGGGGATAATCAGGCAAGGTGCAAAGGGTTTTGTGCCTAGTTTTATCCCCAAAGCGAATTCATTCTATACAATTCGCCAATTGATTATTGGCATGCACCCTCATGAGCAACACTGATACCAAAAGAGGCTGCCACGCATGTGTTTGAATAGGTTTCGCCATCGCACCCACATACTGGGCGGTATTCACGGGTGCAGGCTTCAGGTTTCGGTGAGCAGGAACCAGCTGCGTCTGCAACTTGGGTGCAAATTCCGGCATCCATAGAGCAGTAATCCTTATCAGATTCACATATAATACCAGCAATACCACCGCACATGTCGCCGGTTTCGGCGCCAGAATCTATTGCGGAGATGTCTTCAATGGGCGCGGCTTTATCATCGTTGAGTGAGCAGGCGAACAGAAGATAACTGCTAAAGAGTAT
>CAZGVP010000179.1:0-6246 GCA_964529135.1 uncultured Caulobacterales bacterium
AGTATTGTATTGAGCCTGCCGCTGGTGCGGTGGCCGTTGCTGCGGCTCCTGGTGGTGCGGCAGAAGCTGCTGAAGAGAAAACTGAATTTGACGTGATTCTGGTTGCTGCCGGTGACAAGAAAATTAACGTGATTAAAGAAGTTCGCGGTATCACGGGGCTTGGCCTCAAAGAAGCTAAAGAGCTTGTTGAAGCTGGCGGTAAAGCGGTTAAAGAAGGCATTTCCAAAGGCGAAGCCGAAGAAATCCTCAAAAAGCTGGAAGAAGCTGGCGCAAAAGTCGAACTCAAGTAAGTCGATTTGTTCGATTTCCTTGCCCTCCCGGCTTTACCGGGGCGGCTGGGTGAGAATGGCGCTTTTCGGGCGTTTGGATTGTCAAGGTTTTGGTAAAAAAAAGCTTGCGGCCCAGCCCGGACGCGCCTATATCACGGCTCTGGTCCTGACCCGGTCATCAGGATCTATAACCATTGCGGCGACGTGCTTCAGATTTTTGAAATTTAAATAACCAGGTATCCTTCACCCGGTGGTCGTGGCAACGGCCAACCGGCAAAAGTGTTTGCGATGATAGAAAGTGTATTCGGGAATAAGGCTTTGGCTGTTCCCGTAGTGAGCATCTCGGATGTCAGCTTTCTTTCACTGAGACGATCCTTTGCAGGATCGGTTTGGTCTTTCCGGTACTAATACACTGGATAAGCGCAATTGCTTTAGGTCGACAATAAGTGTTCGAGCTTTGTTTTCGTGCTCGTTTTATCTTTGGCGGCGTATGGATGATGCCAACATCAGCTGGTGGTCCACCAAAACAACGGATCAGTTAGGAATAAAGATGGCGCAATCTTTTGTTGAGAAGAAAAGAATTCGGAAAAGCTTTGGTCGAATCGGCGATGCTGCAGCTATGCCGAACCTCATTCAGGTTCAAAAGGATAGTTACGAACAATTCCTTCAGCGTTTGATCCCTCATGAGGAGCGCAAGCAGGCTGGTATTGAGGCCGTGTTTAAATCGGTTTTCCCGATCACAGATTTTACTGAATCGGCTGTTCTCGAATATGTGTCCTATGAATTCGAGCCGCCCAAATATGACACTGAGGAATGCCAACAGCGTGACATGACTTATGCTGCTCCGCTGAAGGTGACCTTGCGCCTGATCGTTTTTGAAGTAGATGAGGATACAGGCGCTAAATCTGTCAAGGATATCAAGGAACAAGAAGTCTACATGGGGGATATGCCTTTGATGACGGAGAACGGTACGTTCATCGTCAACGGCACAGAACGGGTTATCGTTTCTCAGATGCATCGTAGTCCAGGCGTTTTCTTCGACCATGATAAAGGCAAATCCCATTCTTCAGGTAAGTTGCTCTTTGGCGCCCGCATTATCCCATACCGTGGCTCGTGGTTAGACTTTGAGTTTGACCCTAAAGATATCGTCAATGTTCGTATTGACCGTCGACGCAAGTTGCCAGCTACAACATTGCTATACGCGTTAGGCATGGATCAGGAAGAAATTCTTGATGAGTTTTATGATCGTGTTCCACACAAACGCGTAGAAGGTGGTTTTGCAGCACCGTTTAATGCCGACCGCTATAAAGGTGTAAAGCTGGCCCGTGATCTGATTAATGCAGACACAGGTGATGTTGTTGCTGAGGTGGGCAAGAAATTGTCTGCTCGTGCAGCAAAAAAATTAGGGGAGGAGGGGCTCAAAAATCTTCTATTTTCTAATGAAGAAATGATTGGGCGTTATTTTGCGTCCGATCTTGTGAATTTTGACAGTGGTGAAATTTACGCTGAGGCTGGCGATGAGATTACAGAAGAGACTCTCGAGGTTCTGTCTGATATTGAGATTAATGAGTTCGATACGATCGACGTAGATCATGTGACCATTGGTGGTTATGTGCGAAACACACTTGCGGCGGATAAAAATTCAAACCGTGATATGGCCCTGATCGATATTTACAGGGTTATGCGCCCTGGTGAACCCCCAACATTAGAAACCGCTGAGGGCTTGTTCTATAGCCTGTTCTTCGATCCTGAGCGTTATGATCTGTCTGCGGTTGGCCGCGTGAAGATGAATATTCGTCTCGACTTTAAAGATGTCGATGATGAACTACGCACTTTACGCAAGGAAGATATTCTTTCTGTGCTTAGTACATTGGTTGACCTGCGTGATGGGCGTGGCGATATTGATGATATTGATAACCTTGGTAACCGGCGCGTGCGTTCGGTTGGTGAGCTTATGGAGAACCAATATCGTATTGGGCTCTTGAGGATGGAGCGCGCCATTAAAGAGCGTATGTCTTCTGCCGAGCTTGAAACATTGATGCCGCATGATTTAATCAACGCAAAACCGGTTGCGGCAGCGGTACGCGAATTCTTTGGGTCTTCTCAGCTTTCTCAATTTATGGACCAAACCAATCCATTGTCTGAGATCACTCACAAGCGCCGCCTTTCCGCGCTTGGGCCTGGCGGTTTGACCCGCGAGCGTGCCGGTTTTGAGGTTCGCGATGTGCATCCTACTCATTATGGCCGGATTTGCCCGATTGAAACGCCGGAGGGACCAAATATTGGTTTGATCAACTCGCTGGCAACTCATGCGCAGGTTAACAAATATGGCTTTATTGAGAGCCCGTATCGCCGTGTGATTGATTGCAAGGTAACGGATGAAGTTGTTTATCTTTCTGCGATGGAAGAGCAACGTTTCGCTATTGCGCAGGCAAATGCAGAAGTTGATGAAAATCAAATTCTTCAAAATGAATTTGTAAACTGCCGGGTTGGTGGTGATGCAACGCTCGTCCCTAAAGAGGATGTGGGCTATATCGACGTTTCTCCAAAACAGCTGGTGTCTGTTGCTGCGGCATTGATCCCGTTCCTTGAAAACGACGACGCTAACCGCGCACTCATGGGATCAAATATGCAACGTCAGGCCGTTCCGCTCCTGCAGGCTGAGGCGCCTTATGTGGGTACGGGTATGGAATCTGTTGTGGCAAGAGATTCAGGTGCTGCTGTTGCCGCCCGTCGCCCCGGTATTATCGAGCAAGTTGATGCGCAGCGGATTGTTGTGCGTGCAACTGAAGAAAAAGATCCGACCAAACCGGGCGTTGATATCTTTAATCTTCGCAAATTTCAGCGATCTAACCAGAACACCTGTATCAATCAGCGCCCATTGGTGAAGATTGGTGATCAGGTACGTGAAGGTGATATCATTGCTGATGGTCCATCTACAGACTTGGGCGAATTGGCATTGGGTAAAAATGTGCTGGTGGCCTTTATGCCATGGAATGGGTACAATTTTGAGGATTCCATCCTAATTTCAGAACGCATTGTGCGGGATGATGTGTTTACTTCCGTCCATCTCGAAGAGTTTGAAGTGATGGCACGTGATACCAAGCTTGGTCCTGAAGAGATTACTCGTGATATTCCAAATGTCTCCGAGGAGGCGCTTCGAAATCTTGACGAGGCGGGTATCGTTGCCATTGGTGCGGAAGTTCACCCCGGTGATATCCTTGTTGGTAAAATTACACCGAAAGGCGAATCGCCAATGACGCCGGAGGAAAAACTCCTCCGCGCAATCTTCGGCGAAAAAGCCTCTGATGTGCGTGATACGTCTTTGAAATTGCCGCCAGGCGTTGCCGGTACAGTTGTTGAAGTGCGTGTCTTTAATCGCCACGGTATCGACAAAGATGAACGTGCGATTGCGATTGAGCGTGAAGAAATTGAACGTCTTGCAAAAGACCGGGATGATGAACTGGCGATCCTTGAACGGAACATTTTTGGCCGCTTAAAAGATCTATTACTTGGCAAAGACGCGGTGTCCGGACCTAAAGAGTTTGAAAAAGGTACGGTCACCGAGATGATTCTTAACAATCTGACACGTGGTCAGTGGTGGAAGATCGGTCTTGATGATGAAGCTGCCATGGCGGAGGTCGAAGCGTTACGTAATCAGTATGACGAAAGTCGTTCGCGCCTCGAAGCGCGCTTTGAAGATAAGGTCGACAAGCTGAAACGCGGTGATGAACTGCCACCAGGCGTGATGAAAATGGTCAAGGTTTTTGTGGCTGTGAAGCGTAAGCTACAACCGGGCGACAAGATGGCTGGGCGTCATGGCAACAAAGGTGTGATTTCGAAAATCGCGCCAATGGAAGATATGCCATTCCTTGAAGATGGCACACCGGTTGATATCGTGTTGAACCCGCTTGGGGTGCCGTCACGGATGAATGTAGGCCAAATTCTTGAAACGCATTTGGGATGGGCTTGCCGTGGCCTCGGCGGGCAAATCAAAGAGATTGTTGAGGCTTGGGACAATGTCGGTGAAGGCCGAGATGATCTCGTTATGAAACTGAAGGATGTTTACGGCGAAGATCAAATTCTACCACGCTCTAATGAGGAGTTGCGTGAGTTGGCCGGTAACCTCTTTAAAGGTGTGCCGATTGCTACTCCTGTTTTTGATGGCGCACGAGAACCTGATATCGTCAATATGCTGAATAAAGCTGGCCTTGAAGATTCTGGTCAAGTTGAGCTGCATGATGGGCGCACAGGTGAGAAATTTCTCCGTCCTGTGACGGTTGGGTATAAATACTTGTTGAAACTACATCACTTGGTAGATGACAAAATTCACGCGCGTTCTATTGGGCCATATTCGCTCGTCACCCAGCAGCCACTTGGCGGCAAAGCCCAGTTTGGTGGTCAGCGTTTTGGTGAAATGGAAGTGTGGGCACTGGAAGCTTACGGTGCTGCATACACATTGCAGGAAATGTTGACCGTGAAGTCTGATGACGTCGCGGGCCGGACTAAAGTTTACGAAGCGATCGTGCGCGGTGACGATACATTTGAAGCGGGTATTCCTGAAAGCTTCAACGTGCTCGTTAAAGAGATGCGTTCGCTGGGTCTGAATGTTGAATTGCAGACGGGGTAATAATCCTGTTTGCACTAACAACACTGAATTTGATTTATCGCGGCTTGTATGTCGCACTTGGAAGATGAGGGTTTTATGTCTCAGGAAATGATGAACGTCTTTAACCCGGCTGCATTGCAGTCAACGTTCAACCAGATCCGTATTTCGCTTGCGAGCCCGGAGAAAATTCTCTCCTGGTCTTTTGGTGAAATCAAAAAGCCGGAGACGATCAATTACCGGACGTTCAAGCCTGAACGTGATGGCCTATTCTGCGCGCGGATTTTTGGCCCTGTCAAAGATTATGAATGTTTGTGCGGTAAATATAAGCGCATGAAATATAAAGGCATCACATGCGAGAAGTGTGGTGTTGAAGTAACTCTGACCAAAGTGCGTCGGGATCGCATGGGTCATATTGAGCTCGCAGCACCAGTTGCGCATATCTGGTTCCTGAAATCCCTGCCATCGCGTATCTCGCTGATGCTTGATATGACGTTGAAGGATGTGGAGCGGGTTCTCTATTTCGAAAAATATATCGTCATCGAGCCAGGCTTAACCGCTATGGAACAGCACCAGATGCTGACCGAGGAAGAATATATTCAAGCCCAGGAAGAATATGGTGAAGACAGTTTCACCGCCGGTATTGGTGCAGAAGCCATCCGTGAAATTCTGATGAATATGGACCTCGAAGCAATTTCTGCTCAATTGGCTGTTGAGATTGCTGAGTCCACCACTGAGCTTAAGCCAAAGAAACTGGCCAAGCGTAAAAAAATCATCGATGCCTTCACTACATCCGGTAATCGTCCTGAGTGGATGATCATGACGGTCATTCCGGTGATTCCGCCGGAATTGCGCCCACTTGTTCCATTGGATGGTGGACGTTTTGCAACCTCTGACCTTAATGATCTATATCGCCGGGTGATTAATCGGAATAACCGTCTCAAGCGCCTTATTGAATTGCGGGCACCTGATATTATTGTGCGCAATGAAAAGCGGATGCTGCAAGAAGCGGTTGATGCATTGTTCGATAATGGTCGCCGTGGCCGTGTGATTACCGGTACCAATAAGCGCCCGCTAAAATCATTATCTGACATGCTAAAAGGTAAGCAAGGGCGTTTTCGTCAGAACTTGCTCGGAAAGCGCGTTGACTATTCTGGCCGCTCGGTAATCGTGGTTGGCCCGGAACTGAAGCTGCATGAGTGTGGTTTGCCAAAGAAAATGGCCTTGGAACTCTTCAAGCCATTTATCTATTCGCGGCTAGACGCCAAAGGACTATCGGCGACAGTGAAACAGGCGAAGAAACTTGTTGAGAAAGAGCGACCGGAAGTTTGGGATATACTCGACGAGGTGATCCGTGAACACCCGGTTATG
>CAZGVP010000180.1:0-6193 GCA_964529135.1 uncultured Caulobacterales bacterium
CTCACGTCAGATTGTCAACGCCCATGGTGGCAGGATGTGGGCAGAGAACAGATCTAATGAAAAGAACGTGATTGAAGGTGCCCGCTTTATAGTGGAGCTTCCAGTGGTCTGATGACCGATGATAAAGGTGTACTTTCCCCAGCCGTTCCCCCTTTCCACAATCTTCAAGGTGTTGTTGTTGCTGTAGCAGTCGATCTTGATGGTCCATTATTCGGATTGTTGCTCACGGGTGCGCCGGGTGTGGGAAAAACTTCTCTGGCTATGGCGCTAGTTCACGCATGCACATTTCGTCGCACGACACTCGTCGCAGATGACATGGTCGAATTGCGTGTTCAAGAAAAGCACATCAACGCGCGTGCGCCAAAATCCATTCTCGGCATGGCCGAAATTCGTGGGTATGGCCCAGTTGGAATGAATGCCCTTGAGAGCATTAATATTAGAGCGGAACTATGCTTGTGCCAAGAGCGCCAGTCACGCCTTGGCGAATGGGGCTATAAGACTATCTCAGAGCTGAGCATAACCTTACCCATGTTTTCCTACGGGATGGAGGGGTACGCATTTTCTGATCATGCTTTTCGTATTCAAAACATATTGCGGTGTTTTTTAACTGGACAAATGCTGCAGGTGCAGTCTTGAATAGAAGGCCATATTTAGCAAGCAATGGATCAAGGATGATAGGACTGGTTGTAGTCACCCATGGACGTCTCGCCGATGAATTTCTGGCGGCGATGGAACATGTTGTTGGCGCCCAAGAGCAAGTGAAAGCTGTTTGTATTGGGCCGGACGATGATATGGAGAAGCGGAGAGAGGATATTCTCACTGCAGCTCGTGATGTTGATTCTGACGAGGGGGTGATCATCCTCACTGATATGTTTGGCGGTACACCTTCGAACTTGGCTATATCGGTCATGGAAAAAGCCAATGCAGAGGTGATCGCAGGTATTAATTTGCCTATGTTGATCAAGCTTGCATCTATTCGAGCGGAAAAAAATCTTGAATCTTCAGTCAAGGCGGCACACGAAGCAGGGCGAAAATATATTAATGTTGCATCTTGGGTGCTCTCTGGCGAGGTCGACGAGTAGGTGAGCAAAAACCGGGATATTGACGAGGCAATGGGTAAAACTCAGAATTCTCTAGATATTTCAGTTGTTGATGATTTGGCTCGGGTTACTATTGAGCTGAAGAACCGACGTGGTCTTCATGCTCGTGCCTCGGCAAAATTTTGCGCATGCGCATCTGCATGGAATGCAACAATAAAAGTTTTGAAGGATGGTTATTCTGCGGGTGGGGGCTCTATTATGGGGCTTTTGACTTTGAGTGCTGGTGTAGGTGAGGAAATCACTATTGAAGCTACAGGGCCGCAAGCGAGAGAAGCCCTTGAAACGCTCTGTAAGCTGATTAATGATCGTTTTGGCGAAGAAAACTAAAGCATCAAGGTTTTAATGCAGCTTCAACAAATTCAAGACGATCTTGTCCAAAATGCATTTCATCGTCGATATAAAAAGTCGGTGCGCCGAAGGCATTTCTAGATACAGCATATTCCGTATTCTCTACCAGTTTTTGTTTAGTGTCAGGGGCGGCAATCATGACTGAAAATTCTTCTGGATCAATATCCGCAGTTTTCACCACCTCGCTTATGATGGCGGGGTTTCCCATATTCTTGCCATCTACCCACATAGCGTCAAATATTGCTGTTCTATAAATGTCAGAGCGAGGGTCTTCGCTAAGCGCCACTGCTCCGCGCATTAGTGGAAGAGTGTTAATCGGAAAGTGTGGGTTGAAGTTAAGCGTGTCTTTGCGTTTTGCAGCCCACCGTTGTAGATCCTGAAACATCCATGCTGCTTTTTTGGGGTTAGCAACAGGGCTTTGATTGCCTGTTGCTTTGAAAATGCCACCTAACAATATTGGTTTATAGACAAGCTTTGCGTTGGTGCGCTCTGCAATTCTAGGGATTTCTTTTGAAGCAAGATAAGCAGTCGGGCTGCCGAAATCATATAAAAACTCTACGGTTTTACTCATAGGGATCTCCAATGTGAAGTTGTATTGTTTAAAATTGTTCAGACCACGGCCGTAAATCGATTTCATGAGTCCATGCGTCGCGAGGTTGTTGATAAATTTGCCAGTAAGTAGATGCGATATGTTCAGGATTTAGAATACCATCACTATCTTTGCGATTATACATCTCGGGAAAATTATCGCGGATAAAGGCGGTGTCGATGGCGCCATCAATAATGCTGTGTGCAATATGAATACCTTGCGGCCCAAGTTCGCGTGCAGCGGCCTGTGCCATCCCGCGTAAGGCAAATTTGGCACTCGCGAATGCGGCACCACCTGGATAACCTTTGATCGAGGCTGATGCGCCGGTGACGATGATTGTACCACGTTTGCGTGGGATCATCCGGCGTGCAGCTTCACGCATTGTTAAAAACCCTGCAAAACACGCCATCTCCCAGATTTTTGTAAATTTGCGAATTTCGATATCAGCAAACGGAAAGCGTACATTTGCTCCAATATTAAATACGACAAGGTCTACTGGCCCAAGTTCGTGTTCGGCCTTGTCAAAAACGCTGACCATATCGTCTTCTTTGCGAGCGTCAGCACCGATTGGGAGAATAACACCATTATTATTTTTGATGGTTTGAGTAAACTCAGCTAGTCCCTTTTTTGTTCGCCTTACTGCACAAACAGGCATGCCTTCACCAGCGATGTGTTTGGCTACGGCACCGCCGGTGGCATCGCCGGCACCAATAACAATAGCGCTATACGTCATAATCCTTCTCCTGACTGTATAATTGTCTGTTATTTTGAGAGTAACCACAATATCAAATAACAGTTGTCGTAATTAGTGAATTTAGCCCACCCAGGAGATCAATAATGTTTGAAATGATCAAGGCTCAGTTGAGTAGTTCGGTTCCGTTTGCCAAGCATGCAAAAATAGAGATTTTAGAGATTGCTGATGGGACTGCTTGCGCTATTCTTCCCCTCGATGATGATCTTAAAAACCATCTGGGTACGCAGCATGCTGGCGCTCTTTTTACTACTGGTGAAACGGCCTCAGGGGCGGCATTTGCTGGGGCATTTGCCAGTATGATTATGGAAGTTGTGCCAGTTGCAGCAACAGCGAACATTACTTATTTAAAGCCTGCCAAAACAGCGATAAAGGCTTATGCTCAAATCGACGGAGATGGGGATATGTTACGCTCAACTTGCCGAAAAGAGGGCAAGGTCCGATTTCTAGTGAATGTATCTATGAAGAATGAAGATGGGACGGAAGTCGCTATTATGACTGTGGAATGGCACGTACGGATGCGATAAGTTTAAAATTGCTTCAGTTTGAAATTGAGTGATTATGGTTGGTTCTTCTTTACCATTTTCTTAATGCAAACGGACGTCTGGTTTCGAGCATTTTTTTCGTCGTTATCAACGACCTATATCACCCAATGTAAGCGTTCGCCAAATGGTGGGTTGATCGCCGAGGTTCAAATGGCATATCATTTAAATTAAATAGTTTGTATTGCTGACGCACTACAGCGGTAAAGCAATAAACTGACCTCCAGGGAGAGAGTTTATGAGCGGTTGGATAAGTCGTCGTTTTGCGTCAGTCTTGCTGCTTGGTTTTATTACAGGCTGTGTCGCATTAGATAGCCCAACGGCAAGCAATCCTTATGACCTCGAAAGACTTAAGGGCAGTGCGGCATATGAAAATGGGCGATATTTGTTGCTAAATCCCGTCAACAGGGGCGATTACCTCAAATCAATAGAATTACTAGAATAAGAAATTACTGCCAACCCACAAAACGCAGCAGCCAATCTTATGCTTGCCTATGCTTACACTAAGCGAAATCGATATGAAGACGCACGTCCTTACCTCGCAAAAGCCAAGAGTTTAGAAAATGCTTTATCCGATCATCATAAATTGTGGCTTGAGGCCGTAGATGCGCGCGTTGCTGATGATCTACCACGAGATATTAAAGCGTGGACGGATGTTGTTAACACCGAACCAAATGATCGCTGGGCATGGTATGAACTCGCGTCAGCTCAATATAGAAGTGGACAATATGAACAGGTGGTTTTTGCGATTAATCAGGCGCTGAAAGCTGAACCGGATGAAGTCGCATGGGGGGCGTCATTTATTTATTATCTGCTTTCTAAGTCTTACTATCGAGTGGGTGAATACGAAAAAGCTATTGCGTCAGCAGAACCAGGCGTGCGTAACCCGGCAACACGCCGTGCCACATTCTATCGCAAGGCAATGGCGCAACTTGCTGCTGGCGACATTACAGACTCCACGCAAGTACTTGAAAATTATTGGGAGTATTCGAAACGAAACGGAAAAGTTGATCAGGCTGTTTATTCCACGAATGTTGCGCTCTTCTTTTTTGAACTCGGCGATTACGCAAAAGCAGTTGAATATGCCCGTATGGGCTACGAGTTGAAACAAGGCGCGTATCAAATTTGGGCGCTTGGATATTCTCTTACCGAAAAAGGTGAAGTTCAAATCGGCCTCAATTATCTGAACGAGGGAGCCCAGACTTACCCAGAGAATGTAAACATCCTGGCTGGTAAAGGCTGGGCGTATTATCGTTTGGGACAATATGTTGAGGCGCAAAAATCTATGCTTGCTGCTCGAGCGGCAGCGCCACGCAAAAATTCTGGCGTTGAGCGCGATCTCCGAATTATCGAAAAGGCGCTAAGCGATCCAACTATGCGGCAGGTACCCCCTGTGGGTTGGTTTGGAGATTAAGGCGCGGACCACTGTAAAACTAGGATAGACACGCCATAAGGGGTGACTGTAAAAATCAAGACGATGTTGTATTTTGGTAAATGTTTGCCGGTCAATGTCAAACTGAGGCACTACCCAAAATACTTGTGGCTTGACACCATTCCCCTGTCCTTTATACCACGCCTTCGATTTACGAGATTCTAACCGCAAGGTTCCGCGTCATGAAAGTTAAAAGTTCTCTCAAGTCTTTGAAGAAACGGCATAAAGACTGCCGTGTAGTGCGCCGTAAAGGCCGGATTTATGTGATTAATAAAACCCAGCGCCGTTTCAAGGCACGCCAAGGCTAGTATAAAAAAGCGCTGAATATACTCAATTTTAAGAGAAAAACGCCTGATTTCGGGCGTTTTTTTTCGTTTATTGTGCTCCCAAATAACTGATTTGTGTTGGCAATGCAGGTTGGTGATTAACCTGTTTGGCGATATACTTGCATGGTAAAGTGCAGATGGCATAGTTTTTAGGGAGCTGTTTTTGGGGTTACGGGTAGTTATAATCATTGCGGTGTTGATGGTAGCATCTGGGTTTATCCTCACGGATGCGCCAATGAGTGTACCAGCAGCGCATGCTGATCAGACCGATGAGCGGCTGGATGGTTTATTTGAGGAATTGCGAACTGGCGGTGCCTTGAATGCTGAGACTAACGCTGATCGTATTCTCGAAATCTGGGCTGATTCGAAAAGTGATACGCTAGACATTGTCTATGAGCGAGCGTTGATGATGTACCATGCTGGCAAATATCGCCAAGCTGGCGTTTTGTTAGCTTATGTTCGCGCCCTCAGTCCAAATTTTATGCAAGGCTACGCATTAAGTGGTTTCGTCAAACTGTCTATTGATGATCGTGCGGGAGCTTTATCTGATTTTTCGCGGGCATTGGAACTGGAGCCGCGTCAATTTGAGGTTAGAAAAGCGCTGGTTCAGATGCTTTTGGCTGCCGATGAGAAGCGGGATGCTTATGAGATGATACAATTGGCGCTGGAGTGGAACCCACATGATGAAAATTTGCGTGGTCTTGCGCGCAAGCTCAGAACTGAGTTTGAAGGTCAGGAAATCTAATCTATACTTTTTAATCACCATTCATCAGGGTAGTGATGATGTGTGTGTATAGCCACTTATTCTAGCTCTTAGCTGAAAGACATTCAAGTTGATGAGGCAACTTCACGTGATACCCTCTTATAGGGCCATGGGGTTAATTCTTGCTGTGCTCGGCGCTGTATTGTTTTCTTTAAAGGGGATTGTCTTAAAACTTGCGTTTATGGAAGGGGCCATTGTCGAGCAGGTATTGGCGTTGAGAATGGCTTTTGCGCTTCCAATTTATCTTGTGGTCATGGTTATAACTCGGCGACGTGCAGGAAAGCGTGGGGCAAAACATGATTTTATAAAAGCAGCCATGTTGGGCATCCTTGGGTATTACAT
>CAZGVP010000181.1:0-6192 GCA_964529135.1 uncultured Caulobacterales bacterium
GTGTGGCCAGCGATGGTGTTGACTATATTTCCCAAGCGGAAAAAGCTGGCGCTGCAGCCATCCTCACTCGCGAAGGGGTGTCGACAAACATTCCAGTGATTGTCGACAAGGAGCCTCGCCGCAAACTTGCCGAGATCGCATCACAGTTTTATGTGGGTTGCCCGGGTTTTGTTGCAGGTATCACAGGCACAAACGGGAAAACGTCGACCGCACAATTCGCCAGTCAGTTATGGCAAATGCTTGGTATGGGTGGTGGGTCGCTTGGTACTCTGGGGGTGGAAGGCTGTGATGCTCGTGGTAATCGGTTCGATTACAAATTGGCACATACAACTCCTGATCCAGTTACCTTGCACAAAGGTTTAAGTGCGGCCTCAAAGGCGGGCTGTACCCATATGGCGATGGAGGTTTCCAGCCACGGATTAGCGCAATACCGTGCTGACGGTGTGACGTTTGATGTGGCAGCATTTACCAATATCACACAGGATCATCTTGATTATCATCCGGATTTTTCGGATTATTTTAGAGCAAAAAAACGCCTCTTTCTTGAGCTGTTGAAACCTAATGGCATTGCAATCGTCAATGAAGATGGCGCTGGTGCTGTGGAACTGCGTAATGAGCTTTCATCGCGCAATATCACCATCATGAGTACTGGTTACGATGGCCGTGATGTTCGTTTGCAAACTATTATTCCAACACCCGTTGGCTTGGAGTTGAAGGTGAAAGCAGAGGGAAAAATTTATGATCTGTCGCTCCCGCTAGTGGGAGGCTTTCAAGCAGAAAATGTTATGCTTGCTGCGACAATCGTTATGGTATCCGGACAAAAGGCTGGTGCTGTTATGCCGTTATTGGGGCGTTTGAAGGGTGTGCCAGGTCGTATGATGCTCGCAGGCCATCATAAAGGTGCTGGCATATATGTGGATTATGCGCACACACCCGATGCCGTTCAAACGGCCCTTAAGGCAGCGCGCCCTCATGCGAAGGGGCGATTGATTGCAATTTTAGGTGCTGGGGGTGATCGTGATAAATTCAAACGTCCTTTGATGGGTAAAGCAGCAATGGCCCACGCTGATCATGTCATCATCACTGACGATAATCCCCGAACGGAAGATTCTGCAAAAATTCGTGCAGATATTAAAAGTGAGGCTCCAGAGGCAGATAATATCGAGGATCGTGCTAAGGCAATTGCCCATGGGGTGGCGATGTTGAATGCAGGAGATGTGTTGATGGTTTTAGGTAAGGGGCATGAGACGGGTCAGATAATTGGGGATACCGTAATGCCTTTTGATGACGCTCAAGAAGTGCGCAAACTAGTGGGTTAATCTTGAAGGTGGATGAGTAATGACAAGTAAACTGTGGACGGCTTACGAAGCGGCGGCAGCGACGGGAGGAACTTTATGCGCGCGTGGAGGAGACCCGGATCGATGGGAAGCGGAAGAATGGGAGGCGCATGGCGTTGCCATTGATAGCCGAACGCTAAAGCCCGGTGAAATTTTTGTTGCATTGAGTGACGTACGCGATGGGCATGAGTTTTTAGAAAGTGCATTTGAGGCCGGTGCTTCGGCGGCGTTGGTTGCGAAGGCACCAGAAAATGCTCCTGAGGGAAAACCATTTTTGGTGGTACGTGACACGCTAGAGGGCTTGCGTGATTTGGCAAGAGCAGCCCGGTTACGTAATTTTGGTAAGCGCGTCGCGGTGACGGGCAGTGCAGGCAAAACCAGTACGAAGGATATGTTGCGTGCTATGTTGGCTGCTGTGGGTGAAGTGCATGCTGCAGACCGGAGTTTCAATAATCATTTCGGTGTACCTTTAACGCTTGCACGGATGCCAATGACGTCGAGATTTGGGGTTTTCGAAATAGGTATGAACCATGCGGGAGAAATTATACCGTTGGTTGATCTTGTGCGTCCTCACGTTGCAATCATCACAACGGTTGCTCCAGCGCATCTGGAATTTTTTGATAATGTTGAAGCTATTGCCGAGGCGAAGGCTGAAATTTTCACTGGCATCAAGTCTGGAGGCACTGTAATCCTGCCACGCGATAATGACCATTATGACTTGCTAAGAACGCGTGCGGAATACTCAAGGGCTGGTGTTATTTTGACATTTGGCCGAAGTGAACACGCTGATATTCGTCTGCTTAATGTAACAGTTGAAGCAGGTAGGCAACAAGTGACGGCTGTGATCATGGGCGAGCAATATAGTTTTCATCTTGGTGTGTTGGGTGAGCATCAAGCAATGAATGCACTGGCAGCACTTGGAGCAGCGTTGACCATAGGAGCACCTTTAGCGCCATGCTTGAAAGTGCTTGCCAGCTTTAAACCTAGAGAGGGGCGAGGCGAACAGCAACACATCGATTTACCTGACGGGCGTGGTCGTGCAACTCTGTTAGACGAGAGTTACAATGCAAATCCAGCATCGATGAAGGCGGCATTATCGCTTCTTGGTAGTCTTGAACCGACCAATAGAGGACGACGTATTGCCGTATTGGGAGATATGCTGGAGTTGGGCGATGAGGCCATTGCACTGCACGTTAATATTGCGGATGATCTGAAAAGGGCGCGAGTTACAAAGCTTTACGTTACAGGGGTGCTAATGCAAAATTTGTGGGGCTGCGTTCCGGTGGATATTCAGGGTAGTATTGCGGCAGACGCAGACATGCTTGCCCGAAAATTGTTCGATGACCTTCAAGATGGCGACATTATTATGATCAAAGGATCGAATGCATTGAAGGTGAACCTTGTGGTGGAGAGGCTTAAACAATTCAGTAAAAATGATGGTGATATCTGAATGAACCAGTTTCAATTTTATACCAAAAATACGAGAGCAAGCAATTGGCCTACCATCGGGGTGTTTTTCGACAGGGATCCATCACAAGAATGCTTGTTCATTAAGTCGAAAAGTAAGATAGTCAATTAAGAAAGAGTTGCGGTGATTTTACAAGACATTCTCCGTACTCGATATAACAATCAGGATCGATACAAAAAGTAATGCTATATTACCTTACCAATTATACTGATCAATTTCAGCTATTTAACGTTTTTCGCTACCTCACTTTTCGCGCAGGCGGCGCGGTAATGACGGCTCTTGTTATTTCATTTGTTATTGGCCCCAGCCTCATTAACTGGATGCGAGAAAAGCAGGGGCGTGGTCAACCAATCCGTGAAGATGGACCAAAGAGCCATATCATTGAAAAAGCCGGGACACCAACCATGGGGGGCGTGTTGATCTTGTTATCATTGAGCGTGGCTACCTTTTTATGGGCACGGCTAGATAATCCATATGTCTGGATTGTTATGACAGTAACGCTCGCTTTTGGATTACTTGGATTTGTTGATGATTATCAAAAAGTCACCAAACAGTCCTCCGGTGGTGTGGTTGGTAGTGTGAAATTAATCATACAGTTTGCGGTGGCGATTATTGCGGCATATTTTTGTGTGCGTACCTTAGGCTCGGCTGAAGGGGCGCCTGAAGGGCTTTCTACATCGGTGCCAGTGCCATTCTTTAAAGACCTTGCTATCCCGTTAGGATTATTTTTTGTTCCATTTGCGGCATTTGTAATTGTTGGCGCGTCCAACACGGTTAATCTAACCGATGGTCTCGATGGTCTGGCTACTGTGCCTGTGATGATTGCTGCGGGAGCTTATGCAATTATCGCGTATCTTGTTGGTAATGCTATCTATGCAGATTATTTACAAGTACCATTTGTTCCTGGCGTTGGCGAACTCACTATTATTTGCGGTGCTATTATTGGCGCGGGGCTTGGGTTTTTGTGGTTCAATGCCCCGCCTGCCATGATTTTTATGGGAGACACTGGTTCTCTCGCGCTTGGTGGAGCTATCGGGACGATTGCAGTTGCGGCGAAACATGAAATTGTTTTAGCAATTGTTGGCGGGTTGTTTGTGTTGGAAGGCCTGTCAGTGATGATTCAGATCGCTTCTTTTAAAATGTTTGGAAAACGTGTTTTTCGGATGGCGCCAATTCATCATCATTTTGAACAACTTGGTTGGAAAGAACCTACTATTGTTATTCGTTTCTGGATCATTGCGGTGGTTCTTGCACTTGTTGGTCTTGCGACCTTGAAATTGCGCTAGGAGGTTGATGGCGTGATTACTATACCAGGCATTAAAGGACAAAGTTTTGGTGTTTTTGGATTGGGTGTAACTGGCATTGCATGTGCAGAATCGCTAGTGGCGTCAGGGGCTGAGGTATACTCATACGATGAAAATGCTGAAGCGCGCGAAAAATCAGCAAATACGGAATATCGAGCTGAACACCCTATTCATTGGCCATGGGATAAGCTGTCTGCATTAGTGTTGAGCCCGGGTGTTCCTCTGACACACCCAAAGCCACATAGCGTTGTGGAAAAAGCCAAGCTAGCAGGTGTTGAAGTTATTGGTGATATAGAGCTGTTTTTTCGGGCTATTAACGCAATCGATGAGGAGAAACGTCCACGTATTGTTGCAGTTACTGGGTCAAATGGAAAATCCACAACAACATCGCTTATTGCGTGTATATTGAAAGAAACCGGACACCGGGTTCATGAAGGCGGGAATCTTGGTCGGGCTGTGCTTAATCTTGCGTCGCCAGAAGAAAACATGATTTATGTGTTGGAACTTTCTTCTTATCAGCTTGATTTGGTGAAAAGTTTGCGGGCCAATATTGCTGTTTTTCTAAATATGAGCCCTGATCACCTTGATCGGCATGGCGGCATGGATGGGTATATTGCAGCAAAAAGACGTGTATTCCGTAATCAGACGAAAAATGATTATTCGGTTATTGGTGTCGACGATCCAATTTCACAGACTGTTTGTACGGATATGACGGCTAATGAAAATAGCAATGTGATCCCAGTATCAGCAATTGGTACGCTAGGGCATGGCGCTTTCGTGTTGAATGGGAAACTGTTCTACAATTTTGAAAACAAAACCAGTGATGCTGGTGCGATTCCTGATATTCCCTCTTTGAAAGGGCATCATAATTATCAAAATGCAGCTGCCGCATTTGCGGTATGCAATCGGTTAGGTGTTTCGTCACCACTCATTATGCTGGCGATGGCAAAATTTAGCGGGTTGCCACATCGAATGGAAAAAGTTGCCGAGATTAACGGTGTTACATTTATCAATGATTCCAAAGCAACTAATGCGGATGCGGTGGCTCAAGCCTTGGCCTCTTTTGATAATATTTATTGGCTGGCGGGCGGAAAAGCAAAAGAAGGTGGTATTAGTGATATCGTTCGCAAAGTGGTGAATGTTCGCAAAGCGTATTTTTTCGGGGAGGCGGGTGCGACCTTCAAAGAACAAATTGAACGCAGGGTGAAATCCGGAGTGTTTCGAACCATGGAACAAGCCGTTGATCATGCATTTAAGGATGCGTTGCATGCCGATGTTGAAAACCCGGTTGTTCTGCTGTCTCCTGCCGCTGCATCTTTTGATCAATATCAGAATTTTGAAGCACGCGGCGAAGCTTTCCGTCAAATGGTTGAGCGGATCGCAACGAGAGATGGAGAAGCCGCATGAAAATGCCCTCGCGACTGGATACCAGTCTTCTTGCGCGTTGGTGGTGGTCGGTTGATCAGCTAAGTCTTGGCATTATTGCCTGTATCATGTTTATTGGTGTGGTGCTGATTATGGCTGCTGGTCCGGTAGCGGCATCGCGTCTCTCGCATGTGAGTGATTTTCATTTTCCGTTACGCCAGCTTATTTTTTTAGGGCCTGCACTTTTTATCATGTTATCAGTTTCGATGTTGACGCCGCTTCAGGTGCGCCGTGCTGGCGTGGTGTTATTTGTAATGTCGGTCTTGCTGATGTTGACGGTTTTATTAATTGGCGATGAAATCAATGGTGCTAAACGTTGGCTCGATATGGGGCCAACATTCCTTCAACCTTCCGAGTTTGCAAAAACGGGTTTTGTTATTGCGGCCGCATGGATGTTAGCAGAAGGGTCTCGCGATTCTTCTTTTCCCGGCGGTATGATTGCATTGGGCTTATATTTTGTCATGTCTGGATTGTTGATTGCACAACCAGATATTGGCCAGTGGGTATTATTGACAGGTGTCTGGGCGGTAATGTTCTTTATTGCCGGTTGGAATATGGTGTGGTTATTCTTGCTGGCAGGAACAGGGGCAGGGGCGTTAATGGCGGGATACCTATTCCTCCCTCACCACCTTGACCACCTTGGCCTGGTAAAGTAAAT
>CAZGVP010000182.1:0-6183 GCA_964529135.1 uncultured Caulobacterales bacterium
TGCAACCAAAACGGACAAAGTTCCGCAAACAGCACAAAGGCCGGATCAAGGGTGTTGCCAAAGGTGGCTCTGATCTTAATTTTGGGTCCTATGGTTTGAAGGCTATGGAACCCGAACGTATCACTGCTCGTCAGATTGAAGCGACTCGTCGTGCAATAACGCGAGCAATGAAACGGGCAGGGCGTGTTTGGATCCGGATATTCCCGGACGTTCCGGTTTCAAAGAAACCAACGGAAGTTCGTATGGGTAAAGGTAAAGGAGCGCCAGAATATTGGGCTGCTCGTGTTAAGCCTGGTCGTATTATGTTTGAGATCGATGGTGTGCCCGAAGATGTTGCGCGTCATGCCCTTGAACTTGGCGCTGCCAAATTACCAATCAAGACGCGCATTGTGCGTCGTTTAGGTGAATAGGAGGTCATGATGAAAGCCAGCGAAGTGCGAGATCTGACCGTTGATGAGCTGAAGGATAAACTTCTCCAGCTTAAGAAAGAACAATTTAACCTGAGATTTCAGGCTGCCTCTGGTCAGCTTGAGAAAACAGATCAGGTGTCAAAAGTTAAACGCGATATTGCCCGGGTTAAGACGATACTCGGTCAAAAAGCGGCAGCCAGTTAAAGGATTTTGATAATGCCAAAACGTATCCTGCAAGGCTCCGTAGTGAGTGATAAAGGCGAGAAAACGGTGGTTGTTCGTGTGGAACGTATTTTCACGCACCCGCTGTTAAAAAAGACTGTGCGCCGTTCAACGCGCTTTCATGCCCATGATGAAGCTAATAAATTTAAAGCTGGTGACTTGGTGCGGATTCAAGAATGTGCACCAAAATCCAAATTGAAGCGCTGGGAAGTTATTGGCGCTGGTTCTAAGGAATAGCGGCGAAAACCGTTGAGACGATTGAGTTTATGAGGGACAATTAAGTTCCCTGAAGGAAGATCATTATGATCCAGATGCAAACAGTGTTGGATGTCGCAGATAATTCCGGGGCCAAAAAGGTGCAGTGCATCAAGGTTCTCGGCGGTGCTGGCCGTAAGTACGCTTCTGTAGGGGACGTTATTGTTGTTTCCATAAAAGAAGCTGCGCCGCGTGGCCGTGTTAAAAAAGGCGCGGTTATGAGAGCGGTAGTTGTACGAACAGCAAAAGACATTATTCGTCGTGATGGATCAGTGATCCGGTTTGATGGAAATGCTGCTGTGTTAATTAATGCAAACAAGGAACCAGTTGGTACACGTATCTTTGGTCCTGTGACCCGTGAATTGCGTGCATCTAATCATATGAAGATTGTGTCGTTGGCACCGGAAGTCCTGTAGCCGGGCGCATGAAGAGGTTTTGAACAATGGCAGCAAAAATTAAAAAAGGCGACCGTGTGATTGTACTCGCGGGCAAAGACCGCGGCAAGGAAGGCGACGTTCTGGCGGTGCACCCGCAAGAAGATCGCATTACTGTGCAAGGGGTGAACCTGATCCGTCGTCATACGAAACAAACGGCACAAACGCAGGGCGGTATCATCACGCGTGAAGCTAAACTCCATATTTCCAATGTTGCGTTGAAGGACCCGTCTCAGGATAAGGCGACACGCGTTGGTTTTAAATTTCAGGATGATGGCAAAAAAGTAAGGTTTGCTAAAAAATCCGGCGAGGTTATCGATGGCTGAAGCAACTTATATTCCGCGTCTCAAGGCGCAATACAACGATTCAATTCGCGAGAAAATGAACGAACAGTTCAAGTACTCGAACGCTATGATGATGCCAAGACTTGATAAAGTTGTTATCAATATGGGTGTCGGCGATGCTGTGAATGATCGAAAAGCGGTTGAGGCGGCCTTTAATGACCTTACGCTAATTGCTGGTCAAAAGCCGGTTGTCACCAAAGCCAAGAAATCTATTGCGGGGTTTAAGCTTCGTGAAGGTATGGCGATTGGCACGAAGGTGACTTTGCGCAAAGATCGGATGTTTGAATTTATTGATCGTCTTATCACTATTGCATTGCCCCGGGTGCGAGATTTTCGCGGCCTTAATGGCAAGAGTTTTGATGGTCGAGGTAATTACGCTCTCGGTCTTAAAGAACATATTGTTTTCCCGGAAATTGACTATGACAAAGTCGATACTATTCGGGGTATGGATATTGTTGTTTGTACGACAGCTAAGAATGATGAAGAAGCTAAGGCATTGTTGAAAGAGTTCAACTTTCCCTTCAAAAATTAAACGCCAACAAGGTTAGGTCCCCTGCGAGGGAAACCGGTCTTAAAGGAGAATATGAATGGCTAAAAAGGCAATGGTTGAACGCGATCTGAAAAGACGCCGTTTGGCTGATAAATATGAAGCTAAGCGCTTAGCGCTGAAAGCGATTATCAAAGATGAGAATACGCCGGACGGTGAAAAATTTCAGGCAACGCTCAAGCTTGCTGAATTACCGCGTAATTCATCTAAAACACGTATTCGCAATCGTTGTCTCGTGACGGGGCGTCCACGCGGTTATTATCGCAAATTGAAGATGTCGCGGATTGCAATGCGTCAACTGGGTTCGGATGGTAAAATTCCGGGTCTTGTAAAGTCGAGCTGGTAAAGGAGTCCTGATAATGATTACTGATCCAGTAGGCGATTTAATAACACGTATCCGTAATGCGCAGATGCGTCGTCACGCGAACATGATTGTTCCAGCATCCAAACTACGTGCCTGGGTTCTCGATGTCCTGCAAACCGAAGGTTACATTCGTGGGTATACTCGTGTTGAGAAGGAGGGTGAGAAACCTAACCTTGAAGTCGAGTTGAAATATGCTGAAGGTACGCCGGTTATTCAATCTATAAAAAGAGTTTCAAAGCCTGGGCGTCGGGTGTATTCGGCGGTGGGCGATTTGACACCGGTTCGCAATGGTCTTGGCATTTCGATTATTTCTACACCAAAAGGTGTAATGTCTGATGCTGCTGCTCGTGACGCCAATGTTGGTGGCGAAATACTGTGTCAGGTGTACTAGAAGAAAGTTAGAGGATAGGGCCTATGTCCCGTATCGGAAAAAAACCAGTACCGGTTATAAGTGGCGTCACTGTTGACGTTAATGGACAAACCGTAAAAGCCAAAGGCCCCAAGGGTGAGCGCGAGTTTACAGTAAGTGATTTGTGCACTGTGTCCCTTGGAGATGATGGTGTGATTGTAAAGCCTGTTGATCTGTCAAAGCCGGCACGCTCTATGTGGGGGATGAGCCGCACGCAGATTGCTAACTTGATAGAAGGCGTCAGCAATTTGTTTGTTAAGAAGCTTGAGATGGAAGGTGTTGGTTACCGCGCTCAAATGAAGGGTAGTAGCCTTTCTCTCGCTCTTGGCTTTTCTCATGACGTAAATTATCCTGTACCAGATGATGTGAAAATTGAAGCGCCAAAACCAACAGAGATTATTGTCAGCGGTATAGACAAGCAACGTGTTGGCCAGGTGGCTGCAGAAATCCGCGCCTATCGTCCGCCGGAACCTTATAAAGGCAAGGGTGTACGATATGAAGGCGAATATATCTTCCGTAAGGAAGGCAAAAAGAAGTAATGTCGTTGATCTTCATGGTGAAGATATCAGGCGTTGAAGGAAAAATATTATGGCTGATACAGCAAAAGCTAAGCTGAAGCGCCGCGGCGGACGTGTTCGTTCGAAATTGGCGAAAGTGAATAATGGAAGGCCACGCCTTTCTGTGTTCCGGTCTTCCAAGAACATCTCTGTTCAAGTTATTGATGATTTGGAGGGGCGTACAATTGCTTCTGCATCATCTCTTGAAGCGGACCTTAAATCTAAAATCGGTAAAGGCTCCGACGTAAATGCGGCCACCGAAATAGGAAAACTGGTCGCGGAGAGAGCGATCAAAGCCGGTGTCAAAGAAGTCGTTTTTGACCGGGGTGGTTACATTTTTCATGGTCGCGTGAAAGCAGTTGCACAAGCTGCCCGCGAAGCCGGACTGAAGTTCTAGGAAGTCCGGATAAAGGAGTTATTTGATATGGCACGTGATGATAAAAGAGGCCGCGGTCGCAAACGTGGTGATGATCGAGAAGAGCGCGACGAGTTTGTAGACAAGCTTGTTGCGATTAATCGTGTTGCCAAGGTGGTCAAGGGTGGTAAAAACTTTGGTTTTGCTGCGCTTGTTGTTGTTGGCGATCAAAAAGGCCGTGTTGGATTTGGTAAGGGTAAAGCTCGAGAAGTGCCCGAAGCTATTCGCAAGGCAAGCCAGGAAGCAAAACGTAATTTGATCCGTGTGCCTTTACGTGAGGGTCGGACATTACACCATGATGCATATGGGCGTCACGGTGCTGGTAAAGTTGTTTTACGTTCAGCACCTCCAGGAACCGGCATTATCGCGGGTGGCCCGATGCGTGCTATATTCGAAACTGTTGGTATTCAGGATGTTGTTGCAAAGTCTATTGGTACGGCTAATCCGTACAATATGGTTCGTGCAACGATTGATGCGTTAAAAGATCAAACAAGTCCACGCTCTATTGCAGCTAAACGCGGCAAGAAAGTTTCGGAAATTCTTGTGCGTCGCCAATCTGAAGTCAATACGGCTGAACCCGTTGTCGCAGAAGGATAAGTATTATGGCTGCAAAGAAAACACTTAAAGTTCGCCAAACTGGAAGCCCGATTAGGCGTCCACAAGATCAGCGTGCAACATTGATTGGTCTTGGGTTGAATAAAATGGGTCGTGTTCGCGAACTGGAAGATACTCCCTCCGTGCGCGGTATGATCCGTAAAGTCTCCCATATGGTGGAAATTGTTGAAGAATAAAAACTGGATTTAATCCGGGTTTTCGAATGTGCCGTCTTGAGTAGGTGGTATATAAATTAATTACAAAAGGCGAGGCGGACATCACCGTCGAAAGTCGAGGTAAAAATGAGACTACATGATCTGGCTGATAATAAAGGCGCACGAAAAAAGCGAACTCGGGTTGGCCGCGGAATTGGTTCCGGTAAGGGCAAAACTGGTGGGCGTGGTGTAAAAGGTCAAAAATCGCGCTCTGGTGTTTCTGGTATACGCGCTTTTGAAGGTGGCCAAATGCCACTTTACATGCGCCTGCCAAAGCGTGGCTTTAACAAACCAAATCGCGCGAAATATGTTGAAATGAATATTGGTCGTTTGCAGCAGGCAATTGATGCCGGCAAGATCGATATAAAGCAACCTATAACGCTTGCTGGTTTGGTTGAGACTGGTGTTGTGCGACGTCCTCATGATGGACTGCGCTTACTGGGCACTGGTGATCTGAACAGTAAAATTGATATTGAAGCTGTTTATGCAACAGCTTCTGCAAAAGGCGCAATCGAAAAAGCCGGCGGCAAGCTTACCATTGTGAGTGCTAAACCGGTTGCTTCAAATGATAATGGTGGTGCAGGATTCAACGATGCCATTGATCTGATTGTCTTGATAGACGGGATCGGACCAAAAACGGCTGACGCATTGAAAGCTGCAGGCGTTGAGAAATTGACTGAGCTTGTTGCCCTGTCAGACGACCGGCGTGCTGCCTTGTTTGAGAAACTCGGCGTAGCGGATCAAGCCGTCAAGGAAGAGTGGGTTGTCCAGGCACAAGAAATGATCGATGGCGGCGCACCTCGCGCCAAAGTTGATCAAAACCTCGTCGCCAAATTGCTCAAGAAAGCAAAGAAGTAGCAAAGGATATGTCGTCGAGCTCGGATGATCAGGTGGTTGCGGTTGACATTTATTAACGGGTCACCACATGAGCCATCGGTTAAGGGATCGATGAATACGCGATCAGGTGCTAAGGCGCTTTGAACAGTATTTATATAGACAGGCAGATTTTTCATGACATCAGCAGCCGAACAGTTTGCGTCGAATATCACGCTCTCTTCCTTTTTAAAGGCAGAAGAGCTGAAGAAACGTCTTTTGTTTGCGTTGGGTGCCTTGATTGTTTATCGGCTAGGCACTTTCATCCCTATCCCAGGGATTGATGCAGAAGCCTTTGCTCAAAATTTTCAAACCCAGAAAAGTGGGTTGATGGGCACATTAAACATATTTTCTGGTGGCGCTGTTGAGCGTATGGCGATTTTTGCCCTCAACATTATGCCGTATATTTCTGCATCTATCATTATGCAGCTGATGACAGCGGTTATTCCATCGCTTGAAGCCATCAAGAAAGATGGCGAGCAGGGGCGACGTCAAATAAATCAATATACACGCTACTTAACGGTACTCTTGGCTATGGTGCAAG
>CAZGVP010000183.1:0-6170 GCA_964529135.1 uncultured Caulobacterales bacterium
CCGCATGCGGCTTCCATCCCTTGCGCAAGAGAACAAGTCTGCCGCTATTTTAGGCTTTTTCTTTCAAATCTTAGGGGCCAGCCCCTCGGCGCACTTCAGAAAAAATAGACGGTCTCCCGAGGCTCGGCACTCATTTGTTTGAGGCAAATGTGCCTGCGCCCGCCGTCGATTTTTCCTTCCGTTTGCACACCCCGTTTTCGCCAAAGGGCAGGGTTGCATGTGCAACCCATTTCCAATGGAAGGAAAAGAAAATGTCAGTTCAACTATTTGCCCAACCCTACGACATTTCAGCAAGCGGATTTTACTTTGACAGCGCGGAAGAGTTTCACACCAAAGCCTTGGCCCTACAAAATGATTACGGCGATCCGGTCGAAGAGTTTGAACTTCAGTTCATTGATGGTGACGGTATTGACTACGCTTTTGCTAAAGCATTCGGCATTAATCAGGCTAATTATGTGGATTTTTTCGCATACGCTGAAGATTGGGAGGAATGGGAAAAAGTCATTTTCATCATTGCTGTTGGCGAGTGTGGATATCAATTTGATCCCTCTACTGTAACACCGGATGACTTTGACGTTGATGTTTATGACGTTGAAAATATGCGGGAACTGGCTGAGCAATTTGTGGAGGAAGGGCTTTTCGGAGATATCCCTGAAAACCTGCAACACTATATCGATTTTGACGCCATCGCCCGTGATTTAGCGGTGGATTATGGCGAGACTGTCATTGACGGTGGCAATGTTGTTTATCGGTGTGGTTAAGGTGGCAAAAATGAAAATACAAGAACGTATTGTTTCCGTCGGCTATAGCCCCGGCCATTGCTGGTATTACAAATTAGGCGGTAAAGTTCTTTACCCCAAGCAAATATTTGAATCTGTCAAAACTTCCAAGTATCGAGGATATGCTGAAGACGATATCTGCATTGCTAATCAAAAATCAGAACCACAACGCTCAGAAGCATTACGGCAAATGCGATGCTATCACCTGACCAAACTTCGCAGTGACTTAACGATTTATCGCCGCTATGCATTGCAACTCTCGGTTATCCGGAAAAATCATGGCAGGGTTTGCCTTGCTGAAAGTGCTCGTGATGTTGATATGAGTATGAGCCTGAAGCATAATCATCTCTACAACGGGTTTGCGCATCTAGTTTACATTGATGAATCATTGGCCATACAGGGCGATCTATTCACGATGTAAACAGGCGATAATTGTACATTTAAAGACATAAAATGGTGTGATAACAGGAATTCCGTCAATTCCCTCGAAAATACATGCAGGTGGCTTCACCGTCCTAGCTGGTTGCGCTCGCTTTCCGAAAGTGGGCTTGCTTTCGCGCGCTTCACCTGTTCACAGGACCAAGCGTAGAACTTTTGGTGGCACAGCCGAAGCTCTATCAGCTCTTTCCAATCAAGGTGAAAATAGAAAACATACTGTACCGGACCAAAAGTGATCGTCGAATGAAAACCGGTAGGCGCACCAGTATCTTTGTCTCCGTATACAATCAAACCACTGTGAGCAGCATATGGAAGGTCGATTCCTTGGTTGGAAATTTGCTCATAAGTCGGATCGGTTCGTGCCGAAAGCCACATTCGGTTTTGTGTGAAACTGCCAATCGCAAAACGTGAAATGTAAATTGGTCGTGGAGCATTAATCTCAGCAATGTGGCAGCAGATTAGCTTTGCAAAGTAGCGTGCGGTGTCGTGGAAACGCTGAGTGTCAACAGAATAATCAGCGCTCTTCAATGCTGTGCTAGGATCGCCGCCATCCTTCACTACCCTTAAAGTAGCGGTATGAAGTTCGTCGAATTGCTTATCGGGGTCTTGTGTTCTAGAACCGTTGCAATCGGCGCAGAGCTTAGATCGAAAATGAAAAGCCTTAGACTTTGGGCTTTGAGCAAAGTGAAGGTTAGAATCAACAGTAGCCCCAGTCGTGCCTATGGCCATTTTATCTGTGCCGAATTCCTTTGCTATACCGGTTCGCTTCAACTTGTGCTCACCTGTCAATTGCTCTGATGAACCACACAGGCAGCACTTGTCCGGTGTATTTTTTGCAAAAAAGAATCCCATATCTATCCGTAGGATGTTTTGGTCTCATAACCAATTGCGGCAAAGTCAAAGTATATCGGATTGTAGGGGGTTCTTCGAAATAGAAGAACACGAAAACACTGAACTACCGCATTATGTCCGATAATTATTGATATCGGACATAATATATTTACAGCATTCTTCATTTATAACGCCCTTTTTCACACCAGAAATGTGACCAGTATTCTGGCTTCTCCTCATGTATACTGCGCCAATCATTTTCGTAAAACTCTCTCACTCTATCGCAGTGTGATCGGTTGTAGTCATCATCCATATCGTGAGCATCAAAAGTTGCTATGTGGACACGGTTCCATTTTGGATCGAGATTGGCCCCGTCAGTTTTTTGAAGGTAAGGACTATCTCGATATAGGGTGTAAGTTGTCTCAGCATCGCCTTTGTTTCTTTGCGTACACCCACCCAATGCCAGTGCAGCCAATGCGATATAGAGAATGTAACTATTCATTTTCATATCGTAACACAATTTATAGTTTTTCAAGAACGTGGGAAGCCTGATTCATCAGCGCCGATCGAGGGCGTACCAAAGCCCTCTTTTTTCCAATCGGTGATTGTGTCTTTAAGCGTTCAAATTACAGCGTGATAATTATCATTGTGGAAAATGTCTAAACTTATCTGATATATGAAAAGGTTCTATTGTGCGCCTTCTAAAGAAGACTGTGGCGGTTGCCAACCGAGGTCTTCTGCTAGTTTAAACCCGGCATGGTTTTGACTACCGTAAAATTGATACTGCGCATAATGTTCTGGCGTTAAATCATTTGGGTCGGGATATTTCTTGTGAAATTCAAGTTCCATTTTGCCACCGTATGCTGATGCCTTCGCAATAATTGCCACAATATTTTTTGCATCAAGTTTCAGAATGGCATCACTAATCGCAATTGTATCATCAAAGCGCTTTTCTTGAATCGCTTTTTCAATCAGTGTGGATGCGATGACGCCATAAACCCCATTTCGATCCAGAGGCCTCAGATATAAACCATTTTCAATGGATTTATCCGTCATTGGCATACCTTGGCGAAGCCATTCATCACGGGCTGGATTTGCCCCACTGGTAGTTTCGAGATTGATCCAGCCTTCTGTTCCTTTAGCACGGTACATCACGAAGACATGCTGAGGTGCTGTTGCAAGGGTCATTTCTAATCCAAGACGTTGCCCCACCAAATACACAAGCAATGGCATAGAAACGCAGTTACCTTTGCGAGTCTTCAAGTAAGTGGATAGCAGCTTGTTATTGATGTTGCGGCCAAGTGGATCATCCATGTCATAGCTGAACGGCTTTTCCTCGTTCCACACACCGGCATGATAAATGTTATAACGCAAAGCATCGAGAAGGATGGCCTCACTGTAATTAGGATCGGCAGTTTTCGCCATTAGCTTCACAGTCTGGGTGATCTGGTCAATTTGCTGAGTTACGGCCTTTGCATCAACGGTGGGCTCAAGCAACTGATCAACACGGAGTTTTAAAGCTTCTGGTGAAATGTTGCCCTCTTCAAGTTCTGTAAAAAGCGCTGTAATTTCATCAACTTGTTCCTCGGCATAGGTAGGAAACAAAGCCATGGCAGCAAATAGTACTATTAAAATTAAACGGATCATATCAGCACCCCTCATCAAAATTATCCCGAACGTTACGGAAATTATTGACTTAACGAATACCTTTTGTCACCATGAAATCTGGGATAGGCCAGTCAAACTGGAAAATGCACTTTTCGGCACAGGGGATTTTTACAATGCAACATAATCATATGCTGAAAAGCATCGTTTTTTCATTCATGCTTGTTTTGACATTGTTTTCAAATGTCCCCGCACAGGCGAAGTTTTTATCTGCTGATCCGGTAGGGTTCGTCGAGAGCGGCCTTAATCCGCAAATGTTTAACAGGTATTCCTACTCATTGAATGATCCTGTAAATCGAGTTGACCCTGATGGTCGTTGTTCGAAACAGTTTTCAGGTTCACAAACTCTTTGCGGGATACAAGACGCGATTACCAACGCCCTTGTTCCAGTAATTGAAAATGCAATGGAAGCTGCCGGTGTTGAGGTTTTGCCAGAAGAGTTGCGAGACCCAGAAGGTACTACACGGCATACAGCAGGACCTATATCATCTACTGGTGAAATGACTGCTATTGCTGTGGGAGTGGCAAAAGCTGGCGCAGATCGTGTAAACCCGGGCAAAAAGCTCTCTAAGGTTTCGAAAGAGACAAAGACTGAAACGGTTGGCGGTAAATTCACGAAAAAAACAAAGGTTGTTCCGGGCAAAGGACCTGGCCAAAGCCGCGCTGAAATCGTTACTGTTAAAAACCAAAAAGGTGAAACAATTAGAACACATAAAGATTCTTTTGATAGAGCTGGTAAGTTCCAGCACCGTAAACCTCTCAGAGGCGGACCTGAGGGTAGGCCTCAAGATGATACTAAAGATAATTGAGATACATTTTACAAAATGAAAGTTAGTAGACTTATTTCCTTTTTAACAGGCGCTATAGAAGCTGATATTTTTGAGAAAGAAATTCGGAAAGAAGTTAGTCAGCATCAAATTGAGTTGCAAGGCACTGGGTCATCCGCAGCAGTTTTTTTGGAAGGGCGTTGTCAACACGTCATTACTTCGCAGCATATTCGAAATATTTGTCATCATTATTCGCAAGAAAAAATACCCTTTTCACATTTTCGATATATTTTAGATGCAATACAGTTGTATGATGGGTTCACTTTCGCTTCCGATGAATTAGAAGACATTGTTTTTTCTATATATGATGAAGAAACAAACTCACCACCGACACCTAGTGAAATTATTAAGCTAAACCAAGAACTAATGCTATTGGGATGCGATTGAGTGTTTTGAATCTAGGTGTTTAGTAACTGAAACTTTCTCAAAGTCGTTCTGCCCCAAGATTCAGTTCGAGCAATACCAAGAGTGATAACCTTTATTCAGACAATATCTGCTTTTCAATGATATCAATAACTTAACCTCAATATCGGCCTATTGCAGCCAACAAATTGGAAAATCCAAAGCAGGCAAACCTACTAAACCATTGAAAACACTGCATACCGAGCTTTGTAGTTGAATTTTGATAATTTCCCCAATTATTGCTCAAATTCGAAGTTGGAAATTTGTGACAAAGACTGTTCATGCACTTGCTTGTGATCTTTCAATTGCTGGCGCTGTAATTCCGGTTCCGTGCCCATCATGGCATAGTCTTGTAACTGGGCATGAAGCTCATCCAGTTTGGTCTGATATTCAGACCGGGCATTATCGATGTGGGTTTGCAGGTTTTCTCGATAACTGGCCTGCCGATCCATTAATGCCTGTTGCTCTTGTTTGTCGCGTTGCAAACATCGGTTGGCATCAGCTTCGTTTTCCTGAACAGTCTGCGCATGTTTTCCTGTTAAGCGATGCCAGATACCCCTTAACCCAGGTGAAAAACGATTAGCTCTTTCTATGCTTTCTTTTTCCCAGCGATTTTGCTGGTTTTCCTGCAATTGATTCCGTTCAAAACGATGGCGCTCAGTCATATCTACACGCTGAGTTTCAAAATCCTGCAATTCTTCTTGTGCTGCTTGCGTAACATCCGCCACATATTTCTGTAACTTAGGCGTCATGCGTTCTGCAACCATCGCTTTGACTTCATCAACACTGCGGGAATTTTCCGGTTCTCCCAATTGGGCCGTCAGGTCTTTGGTTTTAACACCTGCCCATCGGGAAAGAGAATAGACATTGCCATCATAATCTACGGCCACATAACCACGCCGGTCACCACGGGCGAGAAACAACCCACCACGCTCAAGAGCCGCTTCAAAACTCTGGCGATTGTCGCTATTGCTCCAACTTGTTTTGATGTGATGCTTTAAATGTTTGGGATCGCGAGCACCGCGTTTGGCTTCCTGATATTCAATATAAGTATAATTCATTGGATCGGCCTCCTGACCGGGTAAAAAGCCAGCCGGAATTTCCCAGCCATGTTGGTAGAAAAGTTCCAATGCAAGATTATTCAACTTGCGCTTTGGATAATGAAGCTTGATTGCTTTCATTGCCTCAATATCAATACGAGACCAGACAGCATGATAATGAGTACGGC
>CAZGVP010000184.1:0-6106 GCA_964529135.1 uncultured Caulobacterales bacterium
AGTAAGTTATAGCCTATCAAAATTAAAGGTTATCGTTGATGGAGAACGGAAATCACACCGCGTGTGATAGCAGGGGCATAAGCCACAAGCGGAGATTTGATCCGGCCAAAAGCTTTGTGCAAGGCGGGTTGCTGAACTATGCCCAGAACCATCGCTGCTAATAAAACAACATCGCCATCCGGAATCTCTCCTGCGATTATAGCCTCTTCGATGATCTCTTCAGTGGCGGCAACCGGGTTATCCATTGATCGGTCATCGTGCAAAAACCGGTGAGTGGTTAAAAGATGATATGAAAATAATACCCAATCATCATCTGCACAATGAATATATGCATTGACAATAGCCGTTGCTTTTTCATCGATGGTTGCGCCATTGCGGCCCGCATCGCGTACGAGGCCGCCTAATCGTGCATGAATGGTGAAAAACATATTTTCAGCCAGGGAAATTTTTGAAGGTGTGTAGCGGTAGAGCAATCCTTCCGACAGGCCTGCAGCCCCTGCGATTTGTTTTGTTGTGGTGGTGTCAATCGAGCTTTGGGTGAACAACGTAAGAGCAGCGCGTTCAAACCGAGCAAGGGAGCTACCATCTTCGGCGGTAACGCCGCGGGCAGTGTTGAGATTAATATGAATGTCAGTGGTTTGGCTTTTCATGGCCCGGTCTCGGTCGTCTTTAAGGTTTTCAGTAGTGTGAGAAGGGAATTCTCAGGCAAGTCGTTGTAGAAAGTGCAGTCAGGGACTTTTGATATAAAGGAAAGAGAAAAATTTGTCAAGTGAGTGCTCACTCATTATATCAGGGAGGATTTGTATGTACCGGCATTAGGTAGCAAAAGCAGGAAGAATGAGACGTACAAAAAATCCGGACTTATGTAGCAAACGCGCCAGCATGATGACGGATATAAAATCCTAATTTTGCTATCCGGTTTCCGATGGTAGGTGAAATTTTGACAGGCGTGCTGGTTAAGAAACTGTTAGTATTAGCAGGCGAGCGGCGGGTTCTTGAGCGCCGGTTGAAACAACTACAATACCGCCGAAATCACGACGGTATTACAACAATGTGAAAAAGACCTGATTTTCGGGATATCGCATTTACACTCTTGCCTTTATAAATGTGGAGAATGCTGATGCTTGGTACCGTAAATGTGAGATGCAGCAGCGCAGACTTAAGCGATGATAAGCGTGATGAAACTGACCCCGATTAAGCTGGCACTCATAGAAACTGGCACGCCTGCGCCTCCCTTGCGGGCGCGATTTGGCGGTTATTACGATATGTTCCATCAAGCTTTTGCTACTGAAAGCCCTGAAATTGAGCTTGTTAATTTCCCCGTTTATCAAGATTTGGTGTTTCCTGATGTAACGCAATTTGACGGTGTGCTGATAAGTGGGTCACCCTATGGTGTTTATGAAGATCATGATTTTATACCTCCATTAAAAGATTTCATCAGAAGGGAAATGACTTGCGGCACTGCCATTGCAGGCATTTGTTTTGGCCACCAGATTATGGCAGAGGCCATGGGCGGAAAGGTTGAAAAATCAGATAAGGGATGGGGCGTTGGTGTGCACACCTATGCATTATCAAAGGATGTTACTCAATCCGAAGGCATAACTCAAAAAAATAGTCTCTTTACGAATATTTTTAAAGATTACGACACTCTCTCATGTCTTTTGTCACATCAAGATCAGGTTGTCTCCTTATCCCCTTCTATTCAACGCTTGGGTGGTTCTGAGTTTTGCCCCAACGGTATATTAGAATATGGAAAAGGAAATGGGGTGTCATTTCAAATGCATCCAGAATTTACACTTGAGTTTGCCGAAGCTTTGTTGGATAGCCGTAGAGATCGCATTGACTCGATAACGGTGAGTGATGCGCAAGTCAGTTTTGGCACTGTGTCAGATCGCACCGCCATGATCACAATGTTAAGACGGTTCTTTAAAAATCATCGTGCTGCGTGTAATAATGATCGCGGGATTAGTAAAGATAGTATTGGCGTAATGCCTGCGAAGGAAAAACATGATGTCTGATAAAATTTTGTATATTGGCAATAAAAATCTCTCATCTTGGTCGTTGCGGCCATGGCTGTTGATGCGGCAGATGGGGATTGATTTTGACGAGAAGATGATTCGTCTTGATGAAGCTGAGACTCGTGCGGAAATCATCAAACATTCCCCTTCAGGGCAAGTGCCCGCATTGGTACATAATGGTCAGACCATATGGGATTCGTTAGCGATCGCGGAATATCTCAATGAGGTGTATCCGGAAAAACAGATGTGGCCATCTGGTATTGCGACCCGTGCTGTGGCGCGGTGCATCTCTCAGGAAATGCATGCCAGCTTTTCTCAGTTGCGCCTACATTGGCCGATGAACTATACGCGCACTGCGATGAATCATCTTGTGTCGCCAGGTATCAGGAGGGACATTGATCGCATTACAGAAATTTGGACCATGTGCCGGAAACGCTTTCATGATGATGGGCCCTTTTTGTTTGGCGCGTTTTCTATTGCAGATGCAATGTATGCACCTGTCGTTTCAAGGTTTCGCACTTACGGCCCGCTGGATCTCAATGAGCATGTTGTCGATTATTGCCAGAATGTTTGGACCTTACCGGCAATGCGTGAATGGGGGGAGGGCGCGAAAACGGAATTATTGCTAGAGAGTGTGTAGAGAAATGCTGGTTATTCATCGTTCTCATCGGGTTGAGCTGATGCAACCTTGTTAGATTTACCTCTTAGTGCCTCAATGAAGATGACTGATAAAATATAGGAACCTGCTAGCATTACACCGCGTAGTGTGCCAGAAATTTTTGAAGTTCCGATACGCTGTCGATATGTAACCGGTACTTCGGTAACTCGTAATCCTGCTTTGATGGCACGCACTTGCATTTGTACCGTCCATCCATAGGTAAGAGCATCCATGTTGAGATTTGCTAGCGCCTCAGCGCGAATAGCTCTAAAGGGGCCAAGATCTGTGTAGGGCGCATTCCAGATAACTCGCATGAGCTTGCAAGCAAGCAAGTTGCCAAAACGTTGCGGTATTGTCAGGGCGCCTTTTTCAACATCTCCAATTAATCGAGATCCAATAACGAAATCAGCACGGTTACGAAGAATTGGTTCGAGTAGTTTTGTCATGTCGTCAGGGTGATCTGCAGCATCCCCATCCATAAATATCAGTATATCGGCTCGTTGTGCAGCGCGAACCCCGGCAAGACATGCATGACCGTAACCGCGATCTGGTACCATGACCACATCTGCGCCGGCTTCTTTGGCGCGTGTGGCTGTCGCATCCGTTGATCCGTTATCTGCAACAATAATCCGTGTAATGAAATCTGGTATCGCTTGGACAACTGTAGCAATAGATTGCTCTTCGTTGAGTGCGGGAATAATAACGGTAGTTGTGGATGTTTGAAAAGGTGCATTCATGGCACTTGCATCCGTAGCTTGCGAGTATTGTCAAAAATAAGTACCAGTATTGGTATACCAAATTCAATAGGGGCAATAATAAAGTTAAATACCCAATCAAGATCCATTTCATAGAGTGGAAATCGCAGATAATAGAGCGGGAGGGTTGCTGAGAGTAACAATAAACCTCTGATAGGAGAGAAACATAAAAACGGTAGAAACCAGATTGCATACCAAGGATAACCAGCCGGAGCGAGAAAGAACAGGCAAGCAGTAGTCGTGGTAATTGCGAGGGGAATTTTTTTTACAGAAGATAGGCGTAAGGATATTATTGCTGTAATGATAATGGTTATAATTGCAACAAGAGTTCGAGTTATCACGTCAAAATTATCGCTGAACAAAGAAACCAGCTTTAGAATTATCGAAAACAGGAGGTTATTTTTACGCCATTCGCTGGTGTACGCTCCAAGCCCGCTTTCAGGTTGAAAGGCCTGTGTGATTAGTGGGAAGAGTAAGATAATGCTAATGATACCTACCGAAAATCCATATTTCATCATAGCAAAAAGATTGTTCTTCATTGAGGCTGTAGTAATTTTCTGCCCGGTCATCGAACTTAAGTATAATGGTGCCAGCATAAGTGGCCAAATTTTTGTTGCGATCGCAATGCCGAGAAAGCCACCTGCCAGTGTGGGGCGCATTTTATTGACGGCGTAAAGTGATGCCAGTAATGGGGGCGCCAACAATATATCCATGTGCGCAGAGTTAAACCCTTCTAATATAACAACTGGATTCCACCAATAAATTGCAGCCCAGAGCGTAGATACGTTCCACTCAGATAAGAGCAGAATGAGAAGGGAGATGGTGATGCAATCAGCAACGAACAAAACACTGCGCCAGCTTGTTAAACTGAAAGGAGAAACGCTATTGGCTAATCGAAATGCAGCTTGTGCACCGCCAGGGTAAATTGTAGTGAGATAAGGATAAGCAACTTCATATGCATAGTTGTTATTCTTAATGGACAGTTGCCTTAATGAATTTATATCGGAGTTTTTTGAGGGGAAAAGTTTTCGTCCAAACTTGTCAACATGAAACCCGTCAGCTGGCGTATGATCGTAAGGGCTAATATTGGCATTCCCGACGGCTCCTTCCCAAAGGTAACGAGTCCAATCATCCTCTAAAATTGGCGTAGAAGAAAACATCATCAGCCTCAGGATTACTCCTGTACCAACCATGAAAATTATTGCTGAGCGAGCGCCATTGACCTGTTTATTGCAGTGTCGAATGAAGGTAGGCAGCATCATTATTGCAGCGCCACTAATGATGCCAAGGTACACGTATATAAGGATTGGAGTTAGTGAGGGAAAAATATCGTAGGCTACAAGGGGGCTGAATAGAGTGATAGTTCCGTGCAGGAAGATCAATATTAAGCCCAAGGAGACGAACCCAAGAGAGCCTGATGTTAGAGGGAGTTGCGATTTGAGACGATCCATAGCTTTTCTGGTTTTCTGAAAGAAACTGGGCATAAATAATGAAAAGCTACTTTGTCTAATGAATAATTTGGGTGGAGGTATGACAATATATTGCAGTACAGTTTGGGTTGGAGGCGAGTGACGATTACTCAAAATGACGTGAGAACCTCAGCTAGAGGCTATTTTAGACATATCCGGGGTGTTATATGGTGACTTGTTGAAATTTTACAGGGTGTACTATGAACATTGCAGATCAGCACAATATTGAAAAATTACGAAAAGGTACTTTGCTTGCTATTATAGGCGGTTTAATGCTGGTGACTAATCTTTTTACCCTGCCTGTGATGGCGCAAGGGAAATTAGCTAAATTTGGTGAATTTTCTGAGGTGATGCAACGGACTGTAGATCACAGTGCGTGGGATAGTTTTCTTGGTTCTTATATTATTGAAACGGAAGATGGCAGAACAATTATTCGCTATGGGGAAGTTGCCGATGGTGATAAAACGTTATTGAAAAACTATATCATGTCTCTTCAAGAAGTTAACACCGCTGAGCTTACCAAAGAGCAAGCTTATGCTTATTGGGTGAATTTCTATAATGCACTTACTGTTGATCTTATCGTCGATAATTATCCATTAAAAAGTATTCGTGATCTGGGTGCTTTCAAGCGCGGTCCGTGGGATCGAAAATTAGTTAAACTAGATGGGACGTCGCTTTCCCTAAACAATATCGAGCATGGTATTCTACGGGTTTTCTGGGAAGATCCACGCACGCATTATGCGGTGAATTGTGCTTCATTCGGATGCCCCAATTTGCAAGGTACTGCTTTTACAGCAGAAAATACTGACGCCTTGTTGGATATCGGTGCTCGAGCCTATGTGAACCACCCTCGTGGTATCGAGGTAAATGATCGTGGTCGTGTAAAAGCATCTTCTATTTATAATTGGTATAAAGAAGATTTTGGTGGTAATGCCCAAGGTGTTCTTGAGCATGTCAGGTTGTACTCAGATGATGATCTATTAGTTGCCCTGGAAGGCAAGACTAAAATTGATAGCTATGGTTATGGCTGGTCGTTGAACGAGAAATAAGTAATTTACTTAGTTAGACTAAAATGCAACCCGGATTCCACCGGAGACTGTGCGCGGTGCACCAGGACGTGCACGCCGTGCAGGGGCAAACCGTGGTGCATCAGCAAATACTGGATATAACGTGTTTGTAATATTTTCTAACCGTATGTTGATCGAT
>CAZGVP010000185.1:0-6099 GCA_964529135.1 uncultured Caulobacterales bacterium
GTTTCCAGTTATAAATCCATTGGTTCAAGCCATTTTTGACATATTGGCTATCAGTATAAATCTGCAATGAACATTCGGTTTCAGTTGTTCGAATTGCTTCGATTGCGGCCATGAGTTCCATGCGATTATTAGTGGTTGCCGGTTCGCCACCTTTGAGTTCGTGAATGTCGTCACCATCAATTATATGTACGCCCCAACCGCCGGGGCCAGGATTGCCTGAACATGCACCATCTGTATAAATTTTCAGCACGGGATTTCCTCAGAATAAAACTGTATTCGGATTATTTTTATGAAATAGGAGTTTGCGTTGATATTCAAGAGGGTCTTTAATTTTTACCACAGCGCCATCAACGCGATTTAGCCAATCGAAGAGTCTTGTTAAAAGGAATCGGATTGCACTGCCACGTAACATCAAGGGTAGTGTTTTATGCTCCAATTCACTCAGAGGTCTAACTTTGTGATAGGCGAGTAGCAAGGCTTTTGCGCGTTGTTGATCAAAAACATGATCGTGATTAAAGCACCAAGCATTTATACAAATAGCAATGTCGTATATAAAGAAATCAGTACAGGAAAAATAAAAATCAATTATACCTGAGATATTATCTTCCTTATCAAACAGCACATTGTCGGGAAAAAAATCACTATGAATAACCCCGCTGGGGATAGGTGACGTTTTAAAAATTGGCCAATTCTCGTTTAAAAATTGCAATTCTTCCCTGATAAATTTAGATAAACCCTCTTCGCAATGATCTGCATTTTCCATACATCCAGCTGCAAGGTTCTGCCATCCAGCAAGTGAAAGATCATTTGTGCGTCTTTCATCAAAATCCAAAACAGCATTGTGTGCATTTGCCAGCATTGTACCCATTGCATCACAATGTTTTGGATTCGGGTTAACTTGAGAGACGCCGGGGACGAATTTGATAATAGCGGCAGCGCGTGAGCAAAGTTGTTGCAATACACTACCGTCTCTTGCGGCGACAGGTTGCGCTGCTGGTAATCCCTTTTGGGCCATGTGGTCCATGAGTGATAGATAGAAAGGGAGATCGTTTATATTCACTCTTTTTTCGAAAAGGGTAAGAATGTATTGATTTTGATCCGTATACAAAAAATAATTTGTGTTTTCTACGCCTGCAGAAATTCCCTTGAGCGAGGTGGCTTTTCCAATGTCGTATAGCTTTAAAAAAGAAGCCAACTCATCGTCGCTAACATGTGTGTAGACAGCCATAATATGCCCGTGCTTCCAGCGTAATTCTGATATGTATCAAGTGTTATTCGAAGAAATAATAGTGGGCATCTTAAAGGAAATTGTCTCACGCGCAATTTCGATTGTCTTGATTGCAATGGAGAATCTTTTTGCAAGCTGGGTAAGGAAATCTTCAACCAGATATTCAGGTGCTGAAGCGCCGGCGCTCAAACCAATCGTGGCGACACCCTCCAGGCTCTTCCAGTTGAAACTGCCAGCTCCTTCGGTGAGTACAGCATTGTGCGCTCCATTTTCAAGCGCGACCTCAACCATCCGTTTTGAATTGGAGGAAGTTTGTGAGCCTATAACCACAACCAGATCTACGTTTGGGGCAATGGCCTTGATTGCTGCTTGACGATTAGAAGTTGCATAGCAGATATCTGCTTTTGCTGGGCCTACGATATTGCTAAAGCGTTTTTTCAAGGCTGTAATAATTGCATCGGCCTCATCAACAGATAATGTTGTCTGGGTGACATATGCCAAGGGTTGATGAGGGAAAGTAAGCTCATTGGCATCATTTATTGTCTCAACCAGGGTTATTTTATCAGGGCTAACCTGACCCATAGTGCCGGTTACTTCTTGATGTCCCTTATGTCCGATCAAGATGATGTGGTAACCACGATCAGCCAGTCGTCTTGCCTGATTGTGAACTTTGTGAACCAAGGGGCACGTAGCATCAATAAGTTCAATTCTTCTATCATTCGCTTCATTATAGGCGCTTTTTGGAGAGCCATGTGCTGAAAAAACGAGGGGCCTGTCATCGGGGACATCCTGAATGTTTTCCAGAAATATTGCGCCCATTTCTTTTAATCTCGCAATCACGTGGGCATTGTGAACAATCTCGTGACGAACATAAACTGGTGCACCATGGGTTTTTAGGGCATTTTCTACTGTTCGAATCGCTCTTTCTACACCAGCGCAAAACCCCCTAGGGGCAGCAAGAGAGACTTGAATCATCTCTTTTTTTGAGTTTTGGGCAAATTCTGAAGAAGACCTAACATTGAGGTTTTTTTGATTCGTCCGCCCATTTGGCGGTGTTGATAATTGACGGGACATAAAAATTTAGTTCATCCTGCTTAGTATAGTGCCTCAGAGGGGGCGATGTCCTCTGGACTAGAGGTACCAACAAATAGTAAGCTTGGTTTTCTGCTATTGTTACTTTTGCCAACCTATCTGCATTGCGGAGCGCATAACAAAGCGCTACCAATCATTTGGTCATTAGATGGGTGATGATTGTTCATCATCTTAATTTAAATATAGGAGCGTTCATCAATGCATAAAGCGCCGCATACTGCGCGTATCGCCGCAGCTACTTTAGGGTTGGCGACACTCCTTAGCGGGTGTTCTGGCTCGAGGGCAGCTCTTGAAGCGAATCCGGCGCCATGCCCAAATGTGTTGGTGCTGAGTGATGCTTCGCGCCTTATAGAATTTGAAGGGGAAGAACGCCTTGAGGATATCGCCTGGACGGGTGAGATCTCTAATGTCTCTATTGCTTGCCGTTACTTTGAAGACAAACCGATTACAGGGTCTTTGGAAATTGATTTTGATTTGGGGCGGGGCCCGAAAGGGGACAAAAATGCCAGAGAATATACATACTTCGTTGCCGTGACACGCCGCAATTTAGAGGTCATCGCGAAGAAAGAATTTACTGTCCGGGCTAATTTCTCTGGCCAAAACACTACTGATCAAATTCGCGAAAAAATCAAAAGCTTTGTCATTCCGCGTGCCGGCGAAAAAACCAGCGGTACCAATTTTGAAATTATCATTGGTTTTTCTCTGACAAGAGAGCAAACAATTTATAACCGATCAGGGAAAAGCTTGAAATTCCCCAATCTCCACAACAATTCTCGCTAGCATAAACTGGCCAAAGATTTATCATGACCTTACTTGCCGATCTAACCACGCTGGTCAGCGGGGCATTTGCCGCTGAAAATCTTGATCCTGCCCTGGGAGCTGTTCGTGTTTCTGATCGGCCTGATTTAGCTCAGTTTCAGTGCAATGGCGCACTTGCCGCCGCGAAAACTGCGAAAGCAAACCCCCGCGATATTGCTAGTAAGATAGCGACGCACCTCAGTCATGATGATGCGATTGCCGAAATAACAATTGCTGGCCCAGGTTTTTTGAATATTACGCTCAGTGATACATTTCTCATTCAGAAATTTGAGCAAGCCAGAGCAGCTGAAGCTGCTGCCTGGACAGTTCCATCAAAAGAGAAAATCGTCCTTGATTTTGGTGGGCCAAATGTAGCGAAACCTCTGCATGTTGGGCATTTACGCGCAGCAATTATTGGCGAAAGCTTGAAGCGGATTCTGCGCTATGTAGGGGTGGATGTGACGAGTGATGTACACTTTGGTGATTGGGGGTTGCAGATGGGCCAGCTTCTCAGTGAAATGGAATTGCGTCACCCTGATCTTATCTATTTTGCTCAAAACCAGAAGGGCTTGTTTCCAGAAGAATCACCGGTAGGTTTATCTGATCTTGAGGAAATGTATCCGACAGCGTCCGCAAATTGTAAAAAAGATCCGGCTCGAAAGGATTTGGCACGTAAAGCAACGTTTGCTCTGCAGGACGGTCATCCTGGCTATAGGGCTCTTTGGCTTCACTTTGTTAGTGTCTCACGTGTTTCGATTGAGCAGGAATATGCAGACCTTGGAGTTTCGTTCGATTTGTGGAACGGCGAGTCGGATGCGGCTCCCCTTATCCCCGATATGCTCACAGATCTTAAAACGAAGGGTCTTGTCGAAGAGAGTGATGGCGCTAAAATTATTCGTGTCGAACGCGAAGATGATAACAAGACCGTACCGCCAATTATGTTGCTGACCTCAGAAGGCAGCGTTGGCTATCATACCACTGATATTGCGACTATTCTTGATCGGGTGAACTCCTATAAGCCTGACAGAATTTTGTATGTGGTTGATCAGCGACAATCGTTGCATTTTGAACAAGTGTTTAGAGCCTCGGATATGGCGGGATATTTTGCTGAAGACAGGCTAGAGCATCTCGGTTTTGGGACAATGAACGGTAAAGATGGCAAACCCTTCAAAACTCGTGAAGGGGGTATCCTTAAATTACGAGATATGATCGACATGGTGGAAGGCAGAGCCCGTGAGCGGATCGTCGAATCAGGTATGGCGGCAGGATATCCACCCGAGGAAGTCGATGATATTGCACATAAAGTTGGTGTTGCTGCGTTAAAATTTGCTGATCTTTCAAACCCGAGAACCTCCGATTATATCTTTGATCTTGATAGGTTTATGGCTTTTGAGGGTAAAACAGGGCCTTATTTGTTGTACGCTAGTGTACGGGTGCGTTCGGTACTAAATAAAGCTGGGGCTACTCAGGCAGATCGCAAGGCATCGATAATTATCTCGGAGAAAGAAGAACGAGATCTTATTCTTTGCCTACTAAATGTTGGTGAAGTGCTGAAAAACACTTATGAAAAACGGATGCCCCATATTCTCTGTGATCATGTATTCTTGCTAGCACAAGCGTTCTCGAAATTTTATGCGGCGTGCAGGGTGAGTGATGAGCCTGATCATGCAAAGAGATCAAGTCGGATTGCTTTGATCAGTCAGGCCGGCGTGCAACTCGATCAGCTGCTGGATTTATTGGGGATTAATGTACCAGAGCGGATGTAAGTACGTCTGTAATCTATGTGTTTTAATATGATATTTACGTCACAGCTTTGATAAATTCATTGAAAAATGCACGCACTTAAGTGGTTGTGTAAAACTAAACTGATCTATCTTGTGGCTTTTTTGCGGCTTTGATCATAGGACCTCGTTTGTCACATCAAGGAGAGGGAACTGTCATTATTTTGTGGCGTTTCCGACGTAGGTGTGTGCGTGCAAATGGAGCGGTTGTCTTGCTTCAATCTTCATCCTTTTCGTGTTTTTTGGGTCTTTTTTTTGGGGTAAATTATGAAATTTACAAAGTTACTTAAAGCTGGCGTAGCAGCCGTTGCTGTTTCATCTGTTCTTGCACCAGTCGTTCTTGTGCCTCCTGCGCACGCTCAGCAAATTACATCAGGGATTAGAGGTGTTGTAACCTCACCTGATGGCGCGCCTCTTTCAGGTGCATCTGTGACAATTACAGATACGAGAACAGGGTCATCTAGAACTGTTACCACTGGCGCAAATGGTAACTACAATGTCAGAGGCCTTTCTGTTGGTGGGCCTTACACATTGCGAGTTAATTCGGATAGTTATGAAAATACTCTAATCACAGATATCTCATTGAGCCTTTCAGGCGCATCTACAATTAATGTAGCTTTAACTGCTTCCTCTTCTGCCGGATCGGATGAAATAGTCGTTGTGGCATCGCGTTCTAACGTGACTGAAGTCGCCGTTGGGCCAAGCTCTTCATTTGACCTGGCTCAAATCGAAGCACTCCCTTCCGTTAACCGTCAAATTCGTGACGTTATTCGAATAGACCCTCGGGTGAATATCGCTCGAAGTGGCGGTGGCCAAGGGTTTCAAGTTAACTGTTTGGGTGGTAATTCACGAGGAAATGCGTTCACAATTGACGGTGTTCGCTCTGGGGATGCATTTGGCTTGAATGCTTCTGGCAATTCTGCCCGTAACACATTCCCAATTCCGTTTGATTCAGTAGGGGCAACTGCAGTTGAATTTTCTCCAATAGATGTGCAGTACGGACAGTTCACTGGTTGTGCGGTTAACGTAACAACTAAATCTGGCTCAAATGAGTTCCATGGTTCTGCATTCTTCCTTTATACAGGCGATAGCATTTCAGGTAGTCAGATCATTGGTGACGATTTCGATAATGTGAATCTCGACCCTGATTTTGATAATTATAACTGGGGTGCTGAAATTGGTGGTCCGATCATCAAAGAT
>CAZGVP010000186.1:0-6083 GCA_964529135.1 uncultured Caulobacterales bacterium
TGGCTGAGCTAATGAATCTAAAATAAACTTAAATAAGTAAGGTAGAAAATTATGGCGAGGGCAGGCCGCAACGGACAAAAATGGGGGACACAGTTAGGAAGTACTGGTAGTAAATTGTTGCGGGTCGCACGGCAGCAATGTGATGAAACTACTGCAGAACTGGCAGCAATCCGGGTGGCGAGAACGAGTACTGAGACTGCGCTAGCCCAACTTGACCATCAATTATTGTCTGAACAGCGCCTTGCTGAACAAAAGCGAAGCATTACAGATTCGACGGAATTTATGGCTCGTTTTTCTGAACGAGTACGCATTAAACGCGCAAATATGTTGGCAACTCTTGCGCAATTTGATGCGCGCGAACAATCTTTAAATGATGATCTCTCGCACGCTTATGCCGAAATCAAGAAATTTGAACGTCTTATCGAAATGGCGGAACGTCGAGATAAAAAAGAGCAAAATCGACGCCAAAACCAGACGAGCGAAGATTTGGTGAGTGCGCGTTACGGACGTTAAAAGGCCTGAAAACTCATTGTGACCTGACAATAGAGATAGAATGTCCTTTTTAGAGGTGCACCCTTTCTTGGGTAACACAAGTTGGGTTCGATTGCCTCAATATCTCCATGTTTTCATGTTTTTTTTGCTTAATAGTAAAATGCGGTTAGTAAACTTGATGCACTACCTATTTAGTATTGGTTCAAGTTTTCTACTGAAGGGGTTGGGTAAGACAGGGTAAATAGAAGGGCTCGGATATGTTTGTTGTTACACTTACTGGTAATACTAGCGGGATAAATCAATTTATACAGGACAGTGTCCTGCGTGTAGCCCAATCTGCAGCGCTATATTGGGAGCGATATTTAGATCTCGGTGGTAGAAGCATTGAAATTGAGATTGATATTGCAAGCCTTGGTAGCGGAGTCCTTGCGGAAGCTGGGCCTGGTAATTTTGTATCTCTTGGGCCGCAAAGCGGTTTTAATGACGTCTTGCAGGCCGGAACCATCAGCGAAATTCTAACTGGTGTTGATCCTAACGGCAGTGTTGCTGATATATTTGTGACGATTTCTCGTGAAACATTATTGGGTACATCGGGGCAATTTTTTCTTGGCGATTTTGCAAATAATAATATTCCTTTTAATCAGTTTGATCTGTTTTCTACATTAGTCCATGAATATGGTCATGGCTTGGGATTGTTTTCTTTTCAAACTCCAAACGTACCATCTGATCGCGTGGTTGCCACAATAGATTTGTTGGTTGAGCGGGTGGGCAATTTTGGCTTCAATTTTGTTGGGGCCAATGCTCAAGCTGTTTTTGGGGGGCCTGTTCCATTCGATGGTGGGGATCCCAGCCATGTTAGCCAGGGTTTGAACGAATTATTGAGCCCTGCAGTGTCTAGTGGAGAACGTTTACCGATTACACCTCTTGACGTTGCGATCTTTCAGGATCTGGATATCCCGATATTCATGGCGACTGAGGGGAACAACGATCTTTTCGGGTTCGAAGTTGCAGATACAGCTAATCTTCTCGCAGGCGATGACAGTTACACAGGTCTTGGTGGCAACGATACTGTTAATGGTGGCGTAGGCAGAGATACAATTGATGGCGGGGACGGAAATGATAATTTGATGGGCGGTGGTGGATTTGATTCACTCTTTGGGGGTAACGGTTCCGACACGCTTGATGGCGGCGCGGGAGCAGATTTCCTGAACGGTGGCAATGATGCAGATTTCCTTAATGGTGCGACCAACAATGATACGATTGATGGTGGAGCAGGCAACGACACTATTTTAGGTGAAAGTGGTTTTGATTCTGTTTTCGGCGGTGACGGTGATGATACGATTGAAGTGGCTGGTGGATTTGATACTGTTTTTGGTGGCGGTGGTAATGATACAATCCGTGGACTGAGCGGCCGGGATAGTCTTGAAGGTGGCGATGGTAACGATCTTATTGATGGTGGTTCCAATGTTGACACAATCCGTGGTGGTGCCGGAGATGATACGTTGTTTGCTACCAGCGGTTTTGATTTAATTGACGGCGGAACTGGTAATGATTTAATTGATGGGGGCCCCGGACCAGATACGCTTTTAGGCGGTGCCGGGAATGATACTGTTTTGGGTGGTGTAGGGCCTGATAGTATTGAAGGCGGTGAAGGTAATGATCGCCTTGATGGTGCTACCAATAATGATACTGTTTTTGGTGGAGCTGGCGATGATACTTTGTTGGGAGAGAGTGGGTTTGATTTTCTTTCAGGCGATGCTGGAGATGATGTGATCAATACATCTGGCGGTAATGATACTGCCAACGGTGGTGCTGGAAATGATGTTATTGATACTGGCAATGGGGCCGATGTCATTGATGGTGGGGCCGGGAATGATTTGATCAATGCAGGCACCAATAGTGATGTGATTACCGGTGGTTCAGGCAATGATACAATTACCGCTTCTAGTGGCGGTGATACATTTATCTTTGCCAATGGTTTTGGTAATGATGTGCTTACGGATTTTAGACCGAATAATGCACTACCGGAACGAATTGATTTATCTGCGGTTTCTCAAATTACCAGTTTTCAGGATCTCGCTAATAATCATTTATCTGCTAACGGTAATGGAGATGCGGTCATTACTGATGGCGCTAACTCCATTACCCTGCTCGGGGTCTCTGTAGCTTCCCTGACATCGGATGATTTTATATTCTGAGCCTTTTAAGTGCTACCGTGTAAATCGCTTTTCTAAAATCAATTCACAGCCTAAATGATGGTTTATGTACGATGGGAATGTCTAGTTTAGTGCTCGCTCAATAATTTTCTGTATATCCTTATAAAATCGCGCTATTGGTCTGAAAACCACAGTTTTTAGACCAACGCGGGAGACCGGACTATTATGGAATTTTTGATTTTTTTGGGCGTGATTGCCCTAATCGTATTTTTTATCATCGGTATTTATAACCGGATCGTAGCGCTCAACCAACGATGTGATCAGGCTTACGCTGACGTTGATGTACAGTTAAAACAGCGTCATGACTTGATTCCGAATTTGGTGAACACGGTTAAGGGATATGCCTCTCATGAAAAAGAAACTCTCGATGCTGTCATAAAAGCACGTCAACAAGCGGTGGATGCCAATGGCCCTGCTGCGCAAGGTGCAGCGGAGGGAATGCTCGGCGCCAGTCTTGGGCGCCTTTTTGCCCTTGCAGAGAATTATCCTGACCTCAAAGCAAACACCAATTTCCTGGAATTGCAGCGTGAGCTTTCCGATATTGAGAATAAGATCGCAGCCGCGCGGCGCTTCTTTAACAATGCTGTGCAGGAATATAATACGATCATTCAGCAAATTCCGGGCAACTTTATTGCACCCATGGGAAGCTTTGGTAGCCGTGATTTCTTTGAAATTCCTGAGGGAAGTCGTGCTGAAGTTACCGCAACGCCGGAAGTTCAGTTCTAGGCACTTCAACAACAAGAGCATTTATTTATTCTGTCTGGGCTGTTCTTATGAAACTTCTCGGCCTCCTTGGCGGCGTTAGCCCACAAAGCACAGAATTTTATTATCGCTTGCTCAATGAGGCGGCGCGCGAAAAACTTGGTGGAGATCATTCTGCAAAGTTGATGATTTCTTCTGTCGATTTCGATGAGGTTGCCAAAGCCTATCATGAGAGAGATTGGTCTCAATTCATTGCTCTTTTTGTTGACAGCGCACAACGATTGCAAGCCGCAGGGGTTGAGGCTTTGGTGATTTGTTCGAATACTTCGCATAAAGCCGCTGATGCGGTGCGTGAAGCGACTGGATTACCGGTTATTCATTTATTGGATGTTTTGGCTGAAAAAATAAAAATCGTAGGTGTTGGCACTCCTCTTTTGATAGGGACACCTGAGGTGATGAATGGAGACTTCTATCGGCCCTATATGTATGAACGCCATGGTATTGACTTCATAGTGCCAAGCGAAGTCGATCAAAATGAAATTGATCGGGTGATCTTTCAGGAACTATGCTACGGTAACATTGTTAAGGAATCGAGGCAAAACTACCTCGATATTATTAGCCGCGCCCAGCAATATGGCGTAGATGGCGTGGTGCTTGGATGTACCGAAATCGGATTGCTTATTTCACAATCACATACGGACCTGACAGTGTTTGACACAACACGATTACATGCATCTGCAGCCTCGGGTTTTGCTTTTGATGAGGGAGCTTGAATCATGGCTGCTTTTGGGTTGCAGACACATATCTGGAATAATAATCTGAAATCGATTTTACTCCTCGCTGGTTTCCCAGTGTTGTTGTTGCTTTTATTTTATGGCTTGTCCCTTGGGTATGTCGGACTGACAATGGAGACCTATTCTCTGGAAGAGGGCCTTGTCGCTGCATTAGCGCTACTTGCTGACACCTGGTTTTTAGCATTCGTGGCTGCGGGAGTTTGGTTTGTGATAGCCTGGACCTTTCATGGGGTTATGATCAAAGCCAGTACTGGTGCGCGCTCGCTTAACAGGCAAGAAGCACCAGAGATTTATAACTTGTTGGAAAACCTTTGTATCTCGCAAGGTATATCCATGCCGAAGCTCAATATTATTGAAACTGGTGGGTTGAATGCTTTTGCAAGCGGGATTACCGAAGACAATTATACTGTGACACTCACACGAGGCATTATCAACACACTGGATCGTGATGAATTGGAAGCGGTGCTCGCGCACGAGTTGACACACATACAAAACCGCGATGTACGTTTACTGATAATATCTGTGATATTTGTAGGGATTTTTTCCTTTATCGGAGAGCTTTTATTTCGTGGTCTTTTTCGTACAGGGCGCGTGATCGGTGGACACACAAGATCACGTAATGGCGATAGCCGTGGTGGTGGCTTGTTGATTATACTAGCTGTTGTATTGGTTGCAGCTGCCTATCTGCTTGCAATGGTAATCCGTTTTTCGTTGTCGAGGAAGCGTGAATTTTTAGCTGACGCAGGGGCGGTGGAATTAACGCGCAACCCTGATGCGATGATATCTGCTCTTGAGAAAATTTCAGGCCGTTCAAATATCGATGCGCCTGCTGACGTACAACAGATGATGATCGATAACGCAAAACCTTTTGCCGGGGTTTTCATGACCCATCCATCAATCGATAAACGTATTGGTGCATTGCGTAATTTTGGTGGTGGCGATAGCTAGGCGGCTGTATATTTCAGTTTTCCCGTTGGTTGTGTTGCTCGAATATATATTTCAGCCATAATCAGGTTTGGTACCCAACATGCCCATGTGGCCATAAGGTACCAGTTTTCTGTACTTATACCCAATACTGGTTCCATCGAGAATAGGGGCCGTATGCTGACGACAGCGAGTGTTAGTGCGTAACTGCGAATCATCCAGCGACGGTGCGAGAGAATATTTTTTGCGCGTGCCGAGGTATAAGCGAACCATGTCGTGGTAAACCATCCAATGCCAAGAAAGCCAAACCCGAATTTGGCAATGGGCCCATGAACGTTTGCAATGGCGAGCATGATGCCAAGAGCCGCACTAATCCAGATGCATATACAATAGGTAGTGCCGATCCATCTGTGCCATTTGAGGCTGGCATTACGTAAGCGCTTGGAAAATGCGATAATGCCGATGATGAGTGGTGGTATGGCCGTGACCGCATGAGTAAGAAGGATGATCCAGTTGACTTTTGGCCATGCACGAAAGATTGGGGCACCTATGGGTTCTGAAAAAATCAAGGGTAATGGAAAAGCAAATAAGTATAACAGTGTCAGTAATATAGCAGTGCCAAGAAAAATCTTACCATAGGTTTGGAATCGATCCCAGATTAGATCGTGAAAGCCCATTGGTCGTTTTTTGCGCACAGGTTTTTGGGATGCGTTGTCAGAAACGACATCGCTGATGGATTGGGCGCCAAGGGATGCGCTGGCTGAGGTTTCAATGTGTACCATAACAAGACACTTATCGGGGCTACGGGCCCCTTATTTCCTCTATGTAAGCTAGGAAAAAAAGATGACTCTATTGTTAAGAATTGCCTCGAGCTGCCAGGCAGTTGGGTGTTATCCAGCTCGGATCAACTTGACCGCATCGTCTCGGCCAAAAAGATATAGTAATACGAGCAATG
>CAZGVP010000187.1:0-6005 GCA_964529135.1 uncultured Caulobacterales bacterium
GTACTTATTTTGATAAATCAGCTCGAGACGTAAATCTCGCAGAAGCCGCCATGCTAAATACGGTTTAAATAGAGTGAAAGTAATTCATTTTTAGTGTAACGCCCTTCCAGCCATATCGCTAAAAGTGCTTCTCGTAATTTGCGCGTGTATGTGCGGTCGGGTTTGAGAAATAGATTTTTGGCCAATTGTTGGGTGATTGTTGATCCGCCTTCAACCACACGCCCTTTTTTATAATTAGTGAATGCAGCGCGTAGTGTTCCACGTATATCAACCCCAAAATGGTCGTAAAACCGTCGATCTTCTGTGGCAAGAAAAGCAGCGACCAGATAGGGTGGCAGCTCTTCAACACTAACAGCTTCCCCATAACGTGCGCCCCGGCCCATGAGTTCTTTGCCATTGCGGTCCAGAATAACCAGACTGGACTGGCGATTGGTGTTCCAAAGATCTGTCGCTTCTGGAACACGGGGAGCCATTTCGACAAAAGCAAAATAGAGCAAGGCTCCGACGCCAGTGAGGCCAAGGGTCAGGCCAGTCAACAAGGCAGGTTTGGCGATAGCAAAGAAAAATTTCCGGCCATTAAATGGCTTCGTGGATTTACGTATTGCTGTGGGTGTGATTTGAGCAGGATGGGTGCTTGCTCTCGACTTTCTAGCCTTCTTATCCCGAATGTTCGGGTCTTGAGCGTTTGGGGTAGCCGTCTGGCCCTTGTGCTTTTTAGCGATGAAGACGGCATTTGTGCTATAGGCATTAGTCGACCCATGTTTGAGACGAGAAATTAACCGAGTTATCATACCCGATAGCCGTGCCCCAACCTTTTTGGCAGGAGAAGAAGCCTTGGAGTGGCTATTGGTATGGAGCTTGTTCGACATCTAGTAATACTCTATTCCTCAAGCTTATGCGATGCACAAGGGGCAGCAAGAAGGCATGAAGCGCGAATCATCATGATGTTACCAAATCCTCATGACAAATCAGAAATAAATGACAATCAGGTGGAAACCAGCACTGATTTACAACCAACGCGGGTGCGATTTTGGGAAGAAAAATCTCTGGATGAAATGAATAGCGCTGAGTGGGAGGCTTTATGCGATGGTTGCGGTCGATGTTGCCTGGTGATCTTGCGCGATGATGAGACCAATGAGCTTCATGAAACAGATGTTGCGTGTCGTTTATATGATCCAAAAATCCGGCGATGCTGCAATTATGAAAACCGCAAAAGCGTTGTGAAAGATTGCGTGACGCTGACACCGGAAAAAGCGCGTAACCTTGATTGGATGCCTGATACTTGTGCTTACCGTCGTTTGGCAGATGGCCACGGTTTACCCTTATGGCACCCCCTCCTTACAGGGACACAAGAGAGTGTTGTTCGAGCCGGCGTTGCTACATCGAAGGATCTTCTTTCTGAAGAGGATATAAAAGAAGCGAACTTACCAGAACGTGTACGTGCCTTACGGAAATAAAAAATCAGAACTTTATTGGGTCGTCATTAAGGCCAGTTCCTGATTTCACGAATGCAGGGGCGCGCGATCAGGAAGGTTTGCCAAAAGTTGATGGAGTTTTGATCTTTGTGCAGATGGTTTTAATGACTTGCGTGTGCTGGGCCATTCTTGTATTTCACCGCCGCGTTTACAGATATTGCGCAATGGGCAACCATTACAAACCGGAATGGATGCAAAGCACATCTGCTGCCCTAGTAGATTAAGAAAATAATGTTGATTCTGGATATCCTCGCCAGTCCAGTCATTAGGGATGTGTGTCATCACATATTCATAGGCTGTAATCGTTGATGCTGTATCTCCAATTAGCCCTAAGCGTTTCAAAATGCGTTCATGGTGAGTGTCAATGACAGCAGCAGGGCGGTTTAGTGTGCTGAAATTTAAGGTTGCCGCAGCGACCTTGCGCCCAACACCCGGCAATGTTTCCAACCAGGCAAGAGCATCATCCACCGGCATATCTGCGAGAAAATCAAGAGAAAGTTCCCCGCATTTTTCGGTGATCAGGGTTAGGGCCAGTTGAATACGTCGCGCTTTCAAATCTGGAAAGGTTACCTCTCGTATAAGTGTGAACACATCCATCTCAGGGGCATCACGAACGCCAGCCCAGCCATCATAAGAAGCACGCAGTGTGGCGAATGACGAGATGGAAAGATAACCTAATGTTCGCACACCCAGCATGGAGAGGATCATCTGGCTTAACGGATCAAGGCGTTTGCGCGGTTTTGGTGGCGCAAAGCGGTTTCGTAAACTCTGGTCAACTTGTTCAAGCTTGCCAGCGTTTGGATCGGAAGGGAGGGTTGAAAGAAGAGAGGGCTGTACCATGAAGCGATCATAACAGATAAAAAGAACAAATCAAGAACATTATTCTTAGGCTGGTTTGCTTCAAAGGTTTTTCAATTTCGCAGTCAGTATTTGCTGAAACCACTCGATCGGCTCTTCAGCGCCTGCACCCCTGGCGAGTGGGCCCGGTTCATAATTTGGAGACGTAATCCCCCGTTGAATTTTTTCGCATATCCAGACGTCCTCGGTTTGAAAATCGTCTGTTTGTAGTGGATGCTTGGTCCAGCTCTCTGAAGATATGAGGTTAGATTTTCGATCATAACCGGGAATGTATTTGCGATCGCCCAGAGATTGCCCAGGCCCAACCCAATTCCGTACGTTCATTTGGCAATGCCCAGAACTGGTTGGAACAAGAGACGAAATACTAAATCCATAAGGTGTTGGGACGATCAATGTCGTTGGAAATAAATGATAGACGCCGCCATATCCGGGACTATCAGTGCCAGTGATTGTTTTTGCTCCCTTTGTTTCGCGACGAATTTTGCTTGGCAATCGGTGACGCGATTGGGTGTCGGTCGCATACCAGATCAGATGATCGCCTGCACGCTCCCAGATGTTTTGCTCTGGCAAAGGACCACCAAGTGTGCGCTCATGCAGGTAAGCGAGATGATATCCATCAATCGCGTTTTCTACGAAGATTTTCCAGTCGCACTTCATATCATATTTAAGCGATGCTGCTTCGCGTATGTCGTTAGCATTAAGATCGTGAGGCCATGCTTTGCTTATTAGTGGCTCAATCCAGGTTTTAAAATTAGCGTTCGGGTCTGGATTTACGAAAACCAGCTCTTTGAAGATCCCAAGACCAGCGGTTTTCAGCGACAGTTTTCCCCGATCCAAGCCTGGGAAACATGTTGCCACGTCAGGGATACCGCGCAGATCACCCTCCAACCCATATGTCCATCGGTGATATGGGCAGACTAAGGCTTTACCAGCATTGCCAGATGGGTTTTCGAGAAGTTCAGCGCCCCGGTGGCGGCATATATTATGTGCTGCACGGAGTGACCCGTCTTTTTGCTTGATAACGAATAAAGGAAATGCACCCGCTTGAACGGTAAGATAATCCCCAGACTCGGTAAAATCTGATGTTATCCCAGCGAAGACCCATGAGGACGCAAACAATTCTTCAACTTCATGTTTATGCCAAGCACTACTAACATAGGCATCTCTGGGTAGGCGTGCAAATTGTGTCATTCATTTGATCCTTGTATTGATAAATAATAATTCAAAAAATACAGGAATTGTAATGATTTTTTGATCACAATTACCATTAGCTTGCAGCTCGTTGCTTTTTTAATGAAGTAGGTTCGCCCAATTATAACAATAAGGTCAATCAAAAAATTTGAAAAATACGATAAATTATTCCAGTCGAATTCTTCTCATAGTTTAATTTTTATATTAATCGGCGCATATCAAAAATTGGCCAATTCAGTTAACCACCTTATCGGCTTCTAAGGCGTGCGCCAGAAAGTGATATAATTGTAATTGATAGCCCTTTAATCAGTTTGTTAATAAATGGTGATCCTTGGAATGGTCGTTTTTACCTGAATTCGCAACTCGCATCGCGCTCTTTTCGTCGCTGATAATATTATAATAACACGGAAAAAAACTATGAGGATAAATATCCAATAGTTGCTCATTGCTCGTATGGTTCCCCATCATTGATGCTGAAAAAGCAACGGTAAAGGCTTTAATATGGTGAGTGTAGAGCAAAATTCGCAGCTAAAAAAAACTATAGATGATTCAACAAATTTTGAGTCTGAAAATAAAGTTGTTGCGGATGCCAAGCATTTAAGCGCGGGGGATAACCAAACTATTTCCAAACGCGATCGCTTGCAGTTTTTGACACGCACTAGTGACATGCTGTTGTTTCTTGCACAAGAGCGGGCGTTTTCGATGCGCAATACTGCAAATTGTGAACAGTCGGACTTTGATCGCGGTGCTCGCGCCATGTCAGCTCTGATGCGAGCGAGTGCATTGATGGAAACGTTGAGGGAGAAAACCGTAAGGGAAATTGAATCTGATGACGAAAAAGCGCGCCGGAGACAATCCGGGACGCCCGAAGACGCAAGCGACATTGAGCGCATCCGTCTCGACGGTTTACGACGTTTACATGCACACGCTCCCGCCGGAGATCATCAAAAAATGGCAATTGGAGATGAGGAATGAATATGGGGGCCCTACGGATAAAATCTTTGATTATTGGCGCCGGGTTGATCAGACGCCACCGGTCCAAGCGGATTGGACAACATGGCTACTCCTTGGCGGACGTGGAGCTGGAAAAACCAGAACTGGTGCGGAATGGATACGTCGGGTTGCTCATATGTTGGATGCGCCTAGAATTGCTCTTGTGGCTCAAACTTATGCAGATGCGAGAGAAGTCATGATCGAAGGACAATCAGGATTGCGCTCTATTGCCTATGATTATGAATGTCCTTCCTATGAAAGTTCGCGCCGAAGGTTGATTTGGCCAGGTGGTGCTGTGGCGTATTGCTTTTCTGCTGAAGACCCTGATGGATTACGTGGGTATCAGTTTGATGCTGCGTGGGCAGATGAATTGTGCAAGTGGCGCTATCCGGAAGAAACCTGGAGTAACTTGCAGTTGGCGTTGCGGATGGGGGAGCGTCCACGTCAAGTGGTCACAACAACACCGCGGCCGATGGCCTTGTTAAAGCGTTTAATAGCCTCTGATAAAACCGTGACCACGCGTGCTTCAAGTTACGCTAATCGTGAAAATCTGGCCGAAGTGTTTTTTAGTGAAATCGTTGACACTTATGAAGGTACAGCGCTTGGACGTCAGGAATTGCTGGGTGAGTTAATTGATGATGTTGAGGGCGCTTTGTGGAGCTGGGGCATGATTGAGGCCTCGCGTATTTCACTTGCGCCAGACTTGTCACGTATTGTTGTGGCGATTGACCCTCCGGCAGGTGCGGGACCTGATGCTGATGAATGTGGGATAGTTGTTGCTGGTATTGGCGGTGAAGGCGATACGTGTATAGCATATATTTTGGCGGACTGGTCTGAAGGTGGGTTATCCCCGCGTGGTTGGGGGGAGAAAGCGATTGCTGCTGCGCGTGAATTTGAAGCCGACAGGGTTTTAATCGAAGTTAATCAGGGCGGAGAGATGGCGCGCCATGTGCTCACGCAGATAGAGCCAAATTTACCGATCCGAACGGTTCATGCCAGTAGAGGAAAGCGCACCCGTGCGGAACCCGTTGCTGCCCTTTATGAGCGTGGCCGCGTACGTCATGTGGGCGCTTTTCCAAAATTGGAAGACCAGATGACTCTATATACCGGACTTGGAGCAGGAAGAGGTAAGGCGTCAACCAAAAGCCCTGACCGTCTTGACGCGCTTGTTTGGGCGATCACTGATTTGATGTTGAGTTCACCTGCACCAAAGCCCGGTGTCCGCCGACTGCACAGTTAAATTAATTGCATAGTTGAATTGTAGAGTAAGGAATTTTTAATGACATTTTTTGATTTTTTGCGACCGCGCACGCCTGTATCTATCGAGAAAAAAAAGAGCGCCACCCGCAGTTTGATGGCATATCATAGTCCTGGTGCAGCGGTTTGGACGCCTCGAGACTATGCTTCTCTTGCGCGCAATGGCTATGAACGCAACGTTATCGCTTATCGTTGTATTAGATGATTGCAGAAGCTGCAGCATCTGCGCCG
>CAZGVP010000188.1:0-5958 GCA_964529135.1 uncultured Caulobacterales bacterium
GGTTTTGCCTTGCATATGCTGAGCTTGTGCCAAATTTGCATACCCATAAACATTATCTGAATTAGCCTCGATGCTTTTACGGAAAACAATTTCCGCTTGGCTAAATTGCCCTTGCTTAGATAGAAGATCTCCATAGCTGTCATAGAAAATACGCTCATTTGGATAAAGCTCTATGCCTTTTTTGAGAACTTCAGCTGCTCGCTCAAAATTCTCCTGAAACTTCAAAGCCCTGGCCCTGCCTTCAAGAATAAGGGGATTATCCGGGTCTAGCAAATTAGCCGCATCGTAAAATTGATAAGCCGTCTCAAAATCACTGTTGAACTCTGCAGTCCACGCACTTGCAATGTTTGCCAGTCCCAATTGTGGAGCTTGCGCTTGGGCACGAGCAGCCAGAGCCGTTGCTTGGTTTAACGTTGCTGGATCGCTTTCAATACTTGTATATTCACGAATTAACGCCAGCGCTTGCCCCGCCATTGCTCCAGCATGCTCTGGATCTTCATTAATTATTGAAGAAAATATTCCTTGAGCTTTTTTAACGGCACCTTTCTTCTCAAAGTGTTGTACCAAATCGAACCCTTGTTCCATTCGTACACTAACTGGCGGTGCAACTTCGCGCGTAATAATAATTCCAGCCCATATAGTAATACCAACAATGGAAAGCGCAGCGGAAAGCTTCAACCATTGTGGCATAGTGCGCTTCCTGCGAAAGAAGCGTGTTGCAGATTTTGCGTAGGCACTGATAATCGACCTGCCGTCACGTTTGCCGCGCAAGGTGAGGCGCGCTTCAATCATAGAGGCCGAACCGATACGTGTTTCAGGGTCTTTTTCCAACATGGCATTGATAAGCTCATCAAGCCACAAAGGAATATCACGGCGTTTTTCTATTAGTCGGGCAGGAGTATCGTTAAGAACCCTATTTAGGACTGCTCCCTGATTTGACGCTTCGAAAGCACGCTCTCCCGTCAAAATTTCATAAAAAACAGCACCAAGAGAGAAAATATCAGAACGCCTGTCAAAAGATTCACCCATAACAATTTCTGGCGCCAAATAAGGCAAAGTCCCTTCTAGGGATTCCGAAGGTTCTTCATGAGTTTGTTGGGTTGTCAATGTGCCATCACTATTAGTGAATTTGGCTAAACCGAAATCAACAAGTCTCGGGGTACCTGATTGATCAATCATAATGTTGCCAGGTTTTATATCCCCATGATTGATACCAATAGCGTCGGCAGCCGCAATTGCATTTGCAAGGCCATCAAGGACCCCCAAAGCCTGCTCAAGCGGCAAAGGCCCTTTTTTTAATATTTCAGTGAGCGGCAATCCATCAACATATTCTAAAACTAGGTAAGTTTCACCCTCCTCTTCCAACAGCTCGTAAAGCGTCACAATGTTAGGATGCGACAATCGCGCTAGAGTTTTTGCCTCATGGATAAGAATATTTCGACCATCGTCTGTCAGGTTTTGGCGCTTTAATTTCTTTATGGCGACAGGTCGATCCAGAACTGGCGTAATCGCCTTCAAGACCTCACCTTGCATGCCAGAGCCCAGAACCTCCTCAACCTGATACTTGCCAATTGAGGATTTCTCCACCTTTATCTCCTGAACGTTATAACGAATGCTATATTCTGGCCGAATTCTGGTAGTCATTGCGACCCGCTTATGCGCATAAGTGTATTGATATTATTGATAGAAAGCTAGATTCTGCAGGATAATTCACAAGGACGGTTGATGAAAAAAAATGATACCGACAATTCGTTTCTATTAGAAACGCTGGAAGCAACCATCAACAAAGAGGTTGGAGCCGATATATTTGACGCAACAGTACTAAGCTTGGGTATTATCTGGCATCAGGATATCAATCAAGTCGGTGCAATTTCACCACTGCGGTTTGACCAAAATGGGTGTATTACCCTCTCCCGCCTAGTGCCAATATTTGAGTTTACTTCATCAAAAAACAAAGCCCCTCTGTTGGATCGTGGCATATCAAGATCGCCAATCATCATCAAAAAATTAAATGACGAAAAATTTGAATTTACGCCTCCTGCTAAACAGGTAAATTTGAAAGTTAATGGCAGATCAGTTCAAGAAGCAACGACATTTAGCATGGATGAATTGGGCGAAGAGATTATCATAGCCTTATCAAACTCAACATTATTATCCTTATTTCATGCACCTGCTCGCATTGCGACTCAAGAAAAACAAACCCAGACCGGTCTTATCGGAATCAGTAGTAACATCAATATTGTAAGAAACGCGATTTCTCGAATCTCAAAAACAGACATTCCTGTACTGATTAATGGAGAGACAGGTACCGGAAAAGAACTTGTGGCGCGTGCAATACACGCCCAAAGCAACCGTGCACAACACGCCATGATCAATATTAATATGGCCGCCATATCTTCCACTTTAGCCAATGCTGAATTGTTTGGTGTCAAGCGGGGTGCATTCACAGGGGCAACGTCCAATCGCGCCGGCATGTTTGAACAAGCTCATAAAAAGACACTATTCCTCGATGAGATAGGCGATACCCCAAGCGAAGTTCAGCCTATGCTCTTACGAACTCTGGAGAACGGTGAAATACGAAGAGTCGGTGATGAAGTCGTCAGGTATGTCGATGTTCGTGTAATTTCAGCGACAGATCGAATGCCAAACCAAAGGCAAGGGCAACCATCTTTTAATCAACCACTTCTACAAAGACTAAGTGGATTTACCATTGAGGTACCACCATTACGCAAGCGCCGTGTTGATATTGGCGTTCTAACAAAATATTTTTTAGAAAATTCTAACATAAAAAATAAAAATTCTAGCGAAGATTTATACTCTGTGGAGAAATTTGTTGATCTTTGTCTTTACACATGGCCAGGAAATGTGCGTGAATTACGCAATGCTCTCCTGAACATAAAATTAGGGCAACCCCTTAAGCGACAAATGACACCCCCGGATACTCAGGGAACACTTAAGAGTGAGAATACGTTACTGCCAACAAAATCAAAAATTTACCGTAACTCAAATGAAGTCACTGACGAAGAATTAATAGATGCACTTGATAATGCTGGGTGGGTAATAAAAACTGCCGCCGAAAAACTTAATATTTCCAGAACAGCTATTTATGGCCTTATGGAAAAATCAGAAAATATAGGAAACCTAAAAAATATTTCCGATGCAGCATTGCAAGAAATGATCAAAACAGTGCCAGGTGGCATCGAAGCATGGGCCAAGCACTTACGCGTCGGTCGTGATGCATTAAGCAAGAGATTACATTCACTATAAAATGCCCACCAGCTCTCAGCTAGATGAATTTCTATAAGTTATTTTACTCTACACTAAGGCGCCTTGCCGTAACCGCCCGCACGCTCACAGCTGTGTCTGAAAAATCAGAGAACATTCCATCAATACCAAGTTCAAAGAATATTTTCATTTCTCCCCTAATATCACCATCAAATTCTGGTAACACATCATCATCGCGAAAAGTCCAGGGATGAACTTCAAGCCCTGCATTATGCGCATTATTTATAAAGCCAGTATCTCTCTTACTCTCATCCAGAAGCAATTTCTTATACGGCCCGACACCATCAGCAAAACTCGCGATTTCGTTAAATGAAACATTTGGAAGTCGCTCGGTCAAAAAAATCAACCTCACAGTTGTTTGATCGCGAAGTCGTTTTAAATTTTCAATTTCAAAAGATTGTATAAATACTGGGTCACTCGCCTTATCATAGCCATACATTTTCAGCAATCTTAACAATTCTTCATCAAAAAACAGCCCCAACGCCTCCAACGCAGCGGGGTGTTTCGTTTCCGGATAAACACCAATTCGGCGCCCGGTATCTGCAGAGCGCGATTGCGCCAGCTGCAAAATTTCTTCAAATGTCGGAATCTCAAAAATCCCGTCCCACTCTGGCGAACGATCTTTTCTTGGTTGCACTGCGCGAAGCTTTTTTAATTCTGCCAATGTAAAATCTTCTACGAACCACTCCGCACCGTCATGTCCGGGTTTTTCCGTTTTGCGAGCAGCATATTCAGGGTGGTCCGCGACATTAGTGGTTGTGGATAAATATCGATCATGGCGCGCGATCAACACACCATCTTTAGTAATAACAAGATCTGGCTCTATATAATCTGCCCCAAGATCGATTGCCAAATCATATGCTGCTAAAGTGTGTTCTGGAAGATAGCCACTAGCACCGCGATGAGCAATGATGATTGGTGGTTTACCATCCAGAGTAGGCCATGATTTAGTTTCAATATGCTTCATAGATACGCTCCCATGCTGATCAAGGTCGCAAGCCGTAAGGAATAGACACGCCCCCCAGAGAATAACTATGCATAATAAGTCATTAGCTCTCTTCTTCATAGCAGCCCTTACAAATCGCACTTTAGAAATTTTGTTATTACGTGACTAACATTACCACAATGCCAAACCGACGAATAGTGACTATGCAGAAAAGTAATACCCAATATTATATTCATATGGAATCGATAAATACCTTTAGGTAAATTTCAATTTCAGAAAATTTAGGAAAAAATTATGTTTGTTGGTCATTACGCTCCCGGTGCAGCGCTTGGTGGCAATCACATCAAACTCTGGCATTGTTTTATAGCTGTTCAATTGTTGGATATTCTATGGGCTCCACTCGTCATAACTGGTATTGAGCAAGTGCGTATCGTTGAAAGTTTCACCGCCTCTAACCATTTTGATTTACATTTTATGCCGTATACTCATAGTTTATTGATGGCAATAGTATGGAGTATCGTTGCTGGACTACTCTATACTTTTTTTCGTACTCGATCGGGCCTCAAAGGCGGTTTTATCATCGGGTTACTGGTATTTTCTCACTGGCTAATGGATTACATGATGCATATTCCAGATCTTCCACTCTATTTTGAAGGCCCAAAAGTTGGGCTTGGTTTATGGCAAAATCGCCCTCTCTCACTTGCTCTGGAGCTTGGGGTCTTACTGCTAGGGTTTGGCATCTACCTCACCAACACAAAAGCAAAAAACATGATTGGCACCATGTTACCTTTACTGTTTTTAATTGTTCTAACCGGCGCACAATTATATGGTAATTTTGGGCCGCCTCCCCTGAATGCAAATATTGCAGCACTCTCAGCCCTTGCTTCTTATGCAATTTTTGTGGTGCTGGCAGCATTTATGGACACAACACGAACAGGAAAGCATGCTTAAAATTCAAATATTTTAACTTATCAATTAATCAGTATATCATTTAAATAAAAAATACTTGAAAAAAATTCATCCTGCCCCCTATAACTAATCCACTCCTGTTCATAGTGAATTACAAATTTTCTGGATCAGTTATATGGGACAGGGCCTGCTTATCTAACACAATGTCGGTCAGTTCCTGCTCCGGGTTATAGCTTTTTAGATGGAGGTTTATATCAGAGGTTTTTTTGCCATGTTGTCAACTGAACAGTTGAATAAACACTCATCATAAACTTACCTTCATCGAAACCAATAATACGGTTACATAAAACAGTCTGCGCTATCGGGATTTCATCATAATTGACCGAGTTAAACTATATGAGTGAATACAATAGCATTTTTAATTTGGTAAACGGCTTCGAGATTGCAGTTCATCAACGACATCTTTATTTTCGATAAACGGCCTGGAACCTCGCTTTTTAAACGCGAGGCTTTCCAGAATTATAGCATTGGTATTGACTGTCAGGGCCCTATTACTAGTGCCATCACTATAAATTCCAGCATAGAAACCTTTGCGATGATCAAGATTTTCTTTTAGCGCTGGTAGTATCATTTCCAATATAGGCAACTCGACTAAAACACTCGCTGCATAGGAAGCTTTTGTTGAAATAGTCTGACACTTTTCAACAACTTTATTACGAGGGGACTTGCAGACCCAGTCACCTTCAGGGGAAGAAATTACATTATTGTCTAGCCCCCTTGTTATGTACCAAATTCTGATAGAGTTTCTGGCACAGGTG
>CAZGVP010000189.1:0-5920 GCA_964529135.1 uncultured Caulobacterales bacterium
CTTGTCTCCATGGGCCCGTCCAACCGAGTTTACCGGCAGTACCAAATACATAAGTTTGGCGCGCCTGGACACGCGCTCGCCGATCACTTTGCATTGGTTGGCCATTAACTGTCAGATAATCGTGAAAACCCCAAGCATTATGATCTGCACCAATTGACCACCATAGAGGTAAAGCGGCGGCAAATAGCCATTGCTGATAGCAATCCACCATTTCTTCAATATTGGTAAATTGCACCGGGTCAGGAATATTTAATTGCGGCAGGTTTTTTTGTTTCAAAACCTCGACAACTGACTTCACTGATTGCGCCTTATCAAGATCACAAACAAGAATAGCGTCATCATCAGCTATAACTGCAAGATTGTGAACCCCCACTGTCGCTACTAGGCGATCATCACTGGTTCGTACGTAACAATTTTTTGTATCCGTTGTAACAACAGCGCCTTCGAGCGCATTGCCATTTTCATCTTTAGTACAGATATCTGACACCGCATCCCATGCCCCAAGATCCGACCAGGAAAGCGACACCGGAAAAACCGAAGCAACTGTTGTTTTTTCCATCACAGCATAATCGACAGAAATTTTTGGTGCTTTTCGAAAAGCATCGCCCAATTTATAACTAATACCAGACCAATCAGCTGTCTCTACGCCCTTGCGTGCAGCTTCAAACACTTCCGGAGCATATTGCTGTAATTCTTCGGCCATGGTTTTAGCCGAGAATATAAAATTTCCACTATTCCATAAAAACCCATCGTCAATATAGGTTCGAGCCGTTTCAATATCAGGTTTCTCCACAAAGGCGGCTACGCCAGCAACGCCATTTACATCTTTTTTCTGCGAGGGCTTTATATACCCATAAGCGGTTGTTGGTTTAGTAGGATGAATGCCCATGGTAACAATTCTACCATTGGCTGCAGTTTTTGCTGCTGTAATAACAGCTCGACAAAAATCATCTGTATCTGGAATAAAATGATCCGAGGCTACTATAAGTACGATTCCGTCTGGGTCATTTTCTGCAACCCACGACGTAGCAGCTGCAATCGCTGCTGCAGAGTCGCGACCTTCAGGTTCTAAAAGCACAACAGGGTCAAGATCTGAATCAAGTTGTGACGCAATCGCTGCACCGTGATTTGCCCCTGCGACAACGATAAGGCGTGCAAAATTATCCACTTTTCGCACTCTGGCGACAGTATCTTGAAATAGGGTCTGTTCCCCACTGAAGGCAACAAACTGTTTTGGCCGAGAGGGCCTGGATATTGGCCAGAGCCGCGACCCGGCTCCACCGCACATAATTACTGGATAAATTCGCATCTTATCTATTTGTCCTGATAAACATGAGTACTCATGACGAGACCAAAACCCGCCATGATAGTAATCATCACCGTGCCACCATAAGATACCAACGGTAACGGCACGCCTACAACAGGTGCAAGCCCCATTACCATGCCCGTATTAATGAGCACATATAGCGCAAACGTTACGCACACCCCAATGACAACCAGCCTGGCAAAATGGTTTTTAGAGCGCAGCGCAATTCCAATACCAGTTAGGATTACCATCAGATAAATCAACAATAACCCTATAGCACCGATAAAACCAAACTCTTCACCAAAAATCGTAAAAATAAAATCAGTGTGCATTTCGGGCAAAAAATTCAGCTGACTTTGTGTCCCTTGCATAAAACCTTTACCGTCCAGGCCCCCAGATCCCAATGCAATCTTAGACTGTGTCAAGTGATACCCCTGACCAAGAGGGTCGCGTTCTGGATTCATAAACGTCAATATACGTTCAATCTGATAGGGCTTGAGAAAATCAAACCGGTATGCCGCATACGCACTAAGAATTGCTGCTACCAACCCCATAAACCCTATGCGCCAACTTAGACCAGCCACAAAAATGATAGAGACCCCAGTTGCCCCAAGCAGGATCGACGTGCCAAGGTCAGGTTGAATGAATACTAATCCAACTGGTGCACCAATCATCACTAATGGCGGTATCAAATACAATATATGAGAGGCCTGCTCAGCCCTTAACCCATGATAATATCGGGCCAGCCCCATCACCAAACCGATCTTCATAGCTTCTGATGGTTGAAACTGAAAACCACCCAATTCGATCCACCGCTGCGCGCCTTTATTGACGGCCCCGATGAATGGAACCGCAGCCAACGCAAGTAAGGCCGCAAAATAAATTGGATAAGCAATTTTCATCCAATGTCGTATACTGATTAACCCAACACCGATTAAAAGTATAAGTGATATCCCATATCGCAATCCATGTTTCATCGCCCATGGAGTCCAGTTACCGCCAGCTACGGAATATAATGTGGCAACTCCTGCGCCAGCCAGTAATGAAAGTAATAAAATCAGTAACCAGTTGATACGCTGGAAACGCTCACGAAGACCACGTTGAGGGCTTTGAAGGATAGTCGATGACATCGCTCATCCTTCCTTCGTGTCAGGAGGGGAGCCCTCTGCAAACATTCTTGGATCATACGGTTCTTTTAATGCTGGATCCTTTTCCATAACCGCATCCATAAGTTTTTTGGCTATAGGCGCTGCGGCACGAGACCCACTTTGTCCATGCTCAACAACAACTGCTGATGCGTAACGCGGATTATCAACAGGGGCAAAGGACACAAACAAAGCATGATCGCGAAGGCGCCATGGAAGTTCTTCATTTTTCAATATTCGACCTGTTTTTGGGTCGCGTTGCAGGCTTGCCACCTGGCTTGTACCGGTTTTACCTGCAAGTTTCGTTTCAGGATTTTCAAGTCGAGCCCGGCGTGCAGTACCACCCGCTTCATTAACAACAGCATTCATTCCCGCATGAACAACGTCCAAATGTTTTTTGTCAAATGCAATATCAGATTGTGGTGCCAGAGGAACAAGACGCTCCCCTACCCCGCGCACAAGCGTTGGCTTTACTAACTTACCTGTTGCAAGTCGTGCCGTCATAATAGCTAATTGCAGCGGAGTTGATGTTACATAACCTTGGCCAATGATTACTGACAGGGTTTCACCGCCAAACCATTGTTGATTTTCCGGGTTAGAAGCAAAATACTCACGCTTCCATGCCCTATCTGGAACAATGCCGCGTTTTTGCCCCGGTATTCCAATTTCAAAAACCTGTCCAAGTCCGAACCGCCTTGCCACATCAGCCAACACATCAACATCAAGCTGTTTGGCCACTTCATAGAAAAACACATCGCATGAATGCTTGATCGCATCCTTCATATTCATCCAGCCATGACCACCACGTTTCCAACAACGATGGGTATGACCACCAAACCGTATCGACCCACGGCAACGGGCACCAAAATTTGGACTAATACCTGATTCCTGTGCCGCGATTGCACTCACAAGCTTGAACGTTGACCCTGGCGGATAAACCCCGCTTAAAGGCTTGTTCACTAAAGGTTTGGTAGGATCCTTATTAAGGTCACGCCACAAAACAGGATCAATACCAACATTGAAATTATTCGGATCAAATGCTGGTGTTGATGCCAACACCAATATCTCTCCAGTTTTAACATCCACCACTACAGCAGAGCCACTATTTTCGCCTAGCGCTTCCATTGCCGCCATCTGTAAATCAGAATCGATGGTTAACGCCAAGCGCTCGCCCTGTATTGGCTGTGTGATACCATCTTGAACTTCCGCGATGACACGGCCATGAGCATTCACTTTAACAAGTTGCTCACCCGCGCTACCACGAAGCTCAGTATCATAACGTTTCTCAAGCCCTTCACGCCCTACCTTAAAACCAGGCTGTCGCAATAGTGTACGCTCCTCCGGCGTCGGTTGTGCGGCAAGATCGCGCTCAGTAGGTGCTCCGACATAACCAACAACGAATGCTGTCCCATTGCCAAGCGGGTAATCGCGCGTACGCCCCTCCTCCGGTAAAATTCCGGGCAAATAAGGCACTTCATAATTAATTTTTGAGAATGTATCCCAATCAAGATTATCAGCGATTTGTATCGGCGTGAATTCCCCGCGACGACGTATCTGTCGCATAATTCGCGCACGACGATCATCGCTAATGTCAATAATCTCGCCAAGAGCATCTAATGTTTGTTGTACATCTGTGGTTTGTTCAGGAATAAGCAGCACACGAAAATTTTTTCGATTAGATGCAATAATTTCACCAAAACGGTCAACAATTTCACCGCGTAATGGCGTCAACACCCTCCGGTTAAACTGGTTCTCACGAGCCAATTCAACGTAACGCTCATGTTCGGACAGCTGCAATTGCCCCAACCGCCATCCAATTGCCCCAAACATACCAGTCAACCCGGCACTGAACAGAAATGTTCGGCGGCTAAAGGCTGCCTGTCGTTCAGGATCGCTACCGTTGAGATTCATAGTTCTACACTTCCATCAATACACGATGGCGGATTTCACGAAACGCCTGCCCCATAAAGGGATAAAAGAAAATAGTGGCGATAATTTGAAATGTGAGAGCAACAATGGGCAAAGAATAGCCTGCCATCAAGCTCATCACTAGCCAGATCACCGTAGCGGCCCCTATCGCTGCCAGGATGAATCCTAACCAGACCACCTGTAATTCACGCCCAAGAAAATAAGACCGTTGTGACAACACTACATACTGAACCATAAGATAAACGGTTGCCCATAAACCCAACGGACCACCAGTCATAGCATCTTGAAAAAGTCCAATAAAAAACACTGAAGACGAAGGTAATCTTTGCGGATCATAAATAGTCCAGAAAAAAATCACAGCTAAGGGAATAATTGGCATTGGTACCAAGCCCTCAAACAAACGAACTGGTAAGGCCAATAAAAACACACCAAAAATACCCATGGCAAACGGGGCAAGTCCTTTTGCGGTACGTGAAACTATGTCCGGACGATCAACCATTTAGAAAGTTACCCACCTTCCCGTGATTCATCACCTACAATATCGGCAACGCTATCATTATCATCGATGACAGGATCTACTTTTGGAAAAACAAAATCAAGCACTCGCACAAGTCTGGTTTTAGAATAGTCTGCATATAGCCTAACGGTAATTTCTAATTTTGTAACCTGCCCAACCGTTCCCACTGGAATTCCTCGTGGTATAACACCGCCCGCGCCCGATGTCAGGATGCGTGTTTCTGGGGGTACTGGCCCCTCGAATACTTCATTTGTAAAACTGATTACTGGTTGTTGGCGAGTCCGCCCCACCAAAATACCCTCTATTCCAGCACCTTCAATATAAACCGGAATGCGACTTTGAATATCAGAAAGTAGTAAAACCCGAGAGGCGTTTCGTCCGGTTTCAATTATACGCCCAACTAAGCCAGCTTCATTGACAACCGCTTGTCCCACCTTGACCTGTTTTGACCTGCCTGCATTCACTACCATGGATTTTGCAAACACATCATTAGAGTCACTGATTACATGAGCATCTATTGGCACTACATCTGGTTGGGTCTGGTAGGATTGTAGCTTTTCATAAACAGATACAAGATCACGCAATGCAAGTGCTTCCTCCATCCATTGACGCAACTCAGCATTTTCCTGGCGCAAAGCACGGTTCTCTTCAACAACACCGAAATATTCTTCAACATTCCCAAAAAGATTATTGACCATATTAATTGGTGCAGAAAGCACAGATAGGATTGGAGAGGTTGCATCCAGAACACTTTCGCGGGCTTTACGAAAAATCGACGCTTCAGCTGAATAAAGACTGGAGAGGAGCAGGATAATAGAGACCAACAACATCAAAAACAAGCTAACCCGCGGGGTCACCTTGCGTCCGAGGCCTTCTCTACGGTTTTCCCCAAGAATTTCCATGGGCGCTCTATAATTCCTGAACATCACCCGGTAGAATCAGGTGGGTATAATTAATCTACTACATATGTAATCTAATCACGTTCGCCGTTTTGGCAAAGCAATTAGCGCCCTTGTGCCCCCA
>CAZGVP010000190.1:0-5919 GCA_964529135.1 uncultured Caulobacterales bacterium
CGGAGATGTTCAGACGCCTACTTTAATTGGAGCCACTCATAGCCAGGGAGAAATTCTTCCACGATTTATCGGTGAGATAGACGATTTAGTAATATATGATCGAATAAAATACGTTATATAACGCATACAGATAATTATCAATGACCAACGATGACGAAAAGAAATAAACACTCCTCATGCCAAAAAAAATAAAAACAGATTTATGCATTATCGGCGCCGGTTCCGGAGGCCTTTCCGTTGCAGCTGGCGCAGCACAATTAGGCAAGAAAGTAGTACTCCTTGAGAAGGGGGAAATGGGTGGCGATTGTCTGAATTATGGATGCGTTCCATCCAAAGCGTTACTCACTGCTGGTGCGGCTGCTGCAAACATTCGCAGTGCTTCAAAATATGGGGTGAGCGCGGGCGAACCGGAAATAGATTACGCCGCAGCCATGGATCATGTGCGCAAAGCGATTGATACAATCGCACCGCATGACAGCCAGGAACGATTTGAAGAACTGGGATGTACTGTTATCCGGGAACATGGTCGCTTTACAGGCCCACGACAAGTTACCGCCGGCGACACTGTGATCGATGCAAAATTCATTATTGTTGCTACAGGTTCATCGCCATTTGTTCCACCTATTCCGGGTCTTGATGATGTCCCCTATCTCACGAATGAACAACTTTTTGAAAACCGTACAAAACCAGGCCACCTTCTGGTGGTAGGAGGCGGACCCATCGGAATAGAAATGGCTCAGGCACATCGCCGACTTGGTTGCGACGTCACAGTCATCGAAGCAGCCCCGAGCATTATGGGTAAAGACGATCCTGAAATGGTGGATGTTGTTCGCAAGGCGCTCACCGAAGAAGGAGTGAACATACTGGAGGGATCTAAAGCGATATCCATCCACACGGATTCAAATGGCGCCATTACCATTGACCTGGAAGGCGGTTCGCAACCATCTGTAACCGGAACTCATCTGCTCATGGCGGTAGGTCGCAAACCTAATATCGATAATCTCGACCTTGAAAAAGCAGGTGTCGATCACTCCCGTCGTGGTATCGATGTCAATGATTACCTCCAAACCAGCAATTCACGCGTTTACGCTATCGGTGATGTTGCTGGTGGATTACAGTTCACCCATGTGGCCGGATATCACGCGGGCCTGATTATACGAAATCTGTTATTTAAACTCTCAAAAGGGAAAAACCTGGCGAATGAAATTTCACCTTGGGTAACATACAGCGACCCTGAACTTGCGCAGATCGGCCTTACAGAAAAAATTGCTCGCGAAAAATATGGCGACACCATTACCGTAAAAAGCTGGGAATTTGGTGAAAATGATCGCGCTATTGCTGAAGGCTCAACAAATGGCAAGATCAAGGTTATCTCGAACAAAAAAGGTAAAATTCTCGGCGCTTCTATCGTAGGTAAAAACGCTGGAGATTTAATCCAGCCATGGGCATTTGCAGTGGCTAATAACCAGAAAGTCAAAGCCTTCACCAATTACATCGCGCCGTACCCAACTCGCGGCGAATCTTCAAAACGGGTTGCCAGTTCATTTTTCACTGATCAGCTTTTTTCATCAAAAACAAAAAGTTTAATCAAGCTTCTTTCTATAATTGATTGATGAGACAAACCATGATCGCGCAATCGTTAGTTACATCACTAATCAGCATCATTCCGGGAGTTAGACGCTCTCTCTCGACACAACTCCTGATGCTGACAATTTTGGTTGTTCTGATTACTGAGATAATCATTATGATACCCTCGGTCGCGCATCAGCATACAAGCTGGTTACGCATGCGCACAGAAGCAACATATCTTGTTGGTCTTGCCCTGAATGACTTGCAAGAGACTGCCGTTAACGATGGCATGGTCGAAAAAATTCTAATGTCAGCAAACATTACCGGAGTTACCCTTCAAACAGGCAACGCACAAACCGTTATCCTAGCTTCAGGGGTAACTGTATTGGACTATGATGACATTCATGATATCGATCTTGACCAATACAACAGATTTGACATGATCATTGATGCATGGAAAACAATCGCAGGTGGCGGCGCAAAATTGATCCGAGTTGTTGATCACACAACATTGCAAAATAGCCGCATTCAAGATCTTATTTTATCAAGAAGCCAATTACGTCAAAGCTTACGCAGTTATGCGTTAAACATTCTGGCGCTGTCACTCCTAATTTCATGCATCACAGCGTTGTTTGTCTATTGGTCTCTTAATAATTTGATCATCAAGCCTGTACGCAACATGCGCGAAAATATGCTTCAATTTGAAGCTGACCCTGAGAACCCTGATACTGTTTTGCTACCTAGCACAAGAATGGACGAAATTGGCGATGCCGAACGCGATCTCAATATGCTAGAACAGAGATTACAAACACTCCTCAATGAACGTCGCAGGCTTGCAGCGTTGGGGGCTGGTATTTCAAAGATCAGTCACGATCTGCGCAATATTCTTGCTAGCGCACAATTAATGTCCGATCGACTTGTGAAAAGTGACGATCCGCGTGTTAAAAAGCTCAGCCCACGCCTCGTCGATGCTCTGGATCGAGCAATCATTCTTAGCCGCGAAACATTAAATTATGGGCGTATTTCTCCGGAAATCCTCAATCGCGAAACGATTAAACTGCATGATCTCATCAACGATATTTTCGATGATACAGCCTCTATGCATGTGACAATGACCAATCAGGTTCCGGAAGAAACCATTGTCAAAATTGACAGGACACAATTTCACCGTGGCGTAACCAATATAATTCGAAATTCTGTTGAAGCCTTGCTACCTGATGGTGTGGAGAATACTGACGCAGACAGTTTTGAACCTGGACAGACAACAGATAAAACAATCAATGTCACAGCAGAAAATCACGGCGGCTCTACCATAATCGAAATTAGCGATAATGGACCCGGCTTACCCGACACCGCCAAAGAGTTCCTCTATGAACCGTTCAAGGGTTCATACAAGCCAGGCGGCTCGGGTCTGGGTATTGCTATTACAGCAGAAGTAGTCAGGGCGCATGGTGGCCAACTAAATCTTATAAAATCTGACAATAGTGGCGCCACATTCAGAATTACAATTCCTCAAAACACAAAAACTGAGGTTTTGCCGCCAAAACCAAACCATAATAAGCCTCAAATATGACCGTGGCCCTTGAGGTTACAGGAAAACCCAATACAAGTTGTTTCAACGCGTTATCGTTTAAAGACAATACGTCCAGTAGACTTAACGGGTCCAACACGGGCGCAAACACGCCCGATCTCCATCGATAGGGATGTTTCATGAATACGTCAGTTTCTATAGCCGGTCTTCAGATTGAAAAACCTCTTTACGACTTTGTCGACAACGAGCTTTGTGCTGGCACTAGCGTTCCCGCTGACAGTTTTTGGTCCAGCCTTGCTAACATTATTGAAAGTTACGCACCAGAAAACCGGCGATTGTTGGAAATACGCACAACATTACAGCAGCAGATTGACGAGTGGCACACAAACAATACCTACAATCACGATGACCTCACTACATACAAGGCATTCCTGCAATCATTAGGATATTTAGTACCAGAAGGTCCTGGCTTCAACATAGAAACCAGCAATGTAGACCCAGAAATTTCTACAATTTCTGGCCCACAGCTTGTTGTTCCCGTAAAGAACGCGCGCTTTGCCATTAATGCAGCAAATGCACGCTGGGGCAGCCTCTACGATGCTTTTTATGGCACTGATGTAATTCCTCAAAAGGGTGCACTTGCACCAGGCAATGAGTATAATCCTGAGCGAGGTGCAAAGGTTATTGCAAAAGCCAAAGCATTTCTTGATGAGACATTTCCTCTTGCAACGGGCAACTATGCTGATGTTGTCGCACTGAGCATTGAGAATGGGATTTTTATATCTACCTTAAGTAATGGATCAAAAAGCAAACTCGCTAATATTGATCAATTCGCAGGGTACACAGGCAATGCCGATGATCCCAACTCGGTTTTGCTGCGCAATCATGGCCTGCATATTGAAATCGTCATTGATCGCAACCATGCAATCGGTCGCGATGATCCGGCTGCAATCAGCGATGTTAATATCGAATCCGCCGTCACCACAATCCTTGATTGCGAAGATTCAATTGCTGCTGTTGATGCTCAAGACAAGACAGAAACATATCGTAATCTTCTAGGGCTTTTTCAGCGCAACTTAAGCTGCGACATGCAAAAGAATGGTAAAACATTCACCAGAAACCTTGCTCAGGATCGTGTTTTTCAAAACCCACAAGGAAAGAACATAACCTTACCGGGCCTTAGCATGCTGCTGGTGCGCAATGTCGGTCATCTTATGACTAACCCTGCTATAACTGATAAAAATGGCAACCATATTCCAGAAGGCATTCTTGATGCCATGATCACTGGAATGCTTGCTCTGCACGATCGCGCTAACCAGAATAAAGAAAACAGGATCAGTAAAACTGGCTCTATTTATATAGTAAAACCAAAAATGCACGGCCCTGAAGAAATTGCATTTGCCGCCTCACTTTTTGAAGCTGTCGAAAAAGTGCTAGGCCTTCCGGAGAACACCATGAAAATGGGCATCATGGATGAAGAAAGACGAACAACGGTAAACCTAAAAGAGTGCATTCGCGCGGCAAAATCACGGGTAATCTTTATCAATACAGGGTTCCTAGATCGCACGGGCGATGAAATTCATACCTCAATGAATGCTGGTCCAATGGTTCGCAAAGCAGAAATGAAGAGCGCAGCTTGGTTGTCCGCATACGAACAATGGAATGTTGATATAGGCCTTGAATGTGGTTTCGCGGGCCGCGCACAAATTGGCAAAGGTATGTGGGCGATGCCGGATCTGATGGCAGAAATGTTGGAGCAAAAAATCACCCACCCTCAAAGTGGCGCTGATTGTGCCTGGGCGCCTTCTCCTACAGCGGCAACCCTTCATGCTCTCCACTATCATGCTGTTGATGTAGACCGCGTACAGACTAGTATGAACCTGAGAACACGCGCTTCCTTGGACGATATATTGACCATACCCATTGCACAAAATCCGTCGTGGTCAATAGGCGAAATTACAAAAGAACTTGAAAATAATGCCCAAGGTATCCTTGGTTATGTAGTTCGCTGGATCGATCACGGCGTTGGCTGTTCCAAAGTGCCAGATATTGACAATGTTGGCCTAATGGAAGACCGCGCAACATTGCGCATATCAAGTCAGCATATCGCGAACTGGTTACACCATAAGATTTGCACCAAAGAACAAGTAATGGAAGTCATGAAACGTATGGCCCTCGTCGTTGATGGTCAAAATGCAGGTGACCCGACATACCAGCCAATGGCTGATAATTTTGACACTAATATCGCATTCAATGCCGCTTGTGATTTGGTATTCAAAGGCAGGTCACAACCAAGTGGGTATACTGAACCAATCCTCCATGCCCGGCGACTTGAGTATAAAGAAACTCATTAACACCACGTTTACCATACACAACCTGAAGTGTTTTTCTAAAAGTAAAAACCGTCTTTGCTATTTTGAATCGTCTACCCTACGAGAGAATACTCAAAATTTACTTTTTAGCCGGCTGATTAACGATCCGAAACGCCTTACTATCTTTTAGGTCACGCCAAAAAGCCATACCTGAAAATTTCTCAAACAAATCTGGTGGCAATACAGTTTTACGCTGTTGGGGTGCCACTTTTGGTTTTACAGTGTGCAGATCTTTTAACCCTAACTGCGTATCAAATACTGGCGCATCATAAACCACATTATCAAAATCATGTTCAAATGGCTCCTCTTCAATGAAACCATATAACAGATCAATGACCTCTTTTGGACGTGCGGTCAGGATATCATAATCAACCATAACCAAACGATCAGCGAACTCTCCCCAACATGCCTCACGAAGCGCCTGATAAGGAAATCCAACAAGCCTGT
>CAZGVP010000191.1:0-5905 GCA_964529135.1 uncultured Caulobacterales bacterium
CAATTTATGGGGGAAATCATGGTTTTGATTCCTGACGGCTTACGCGATTCACTCGTGGAACAAAACGCACGTGACCAAATTGAAGGATCAACGAGCGCAGGTATTTTTAATTTCGGCACAATACTAAATGATGTCATTTCCGGCTCACGGTTTGCTGATATTATATTTGGTTTAGCCGGTAATGACCGCATTGTTGCCAACGGTGGTAATGACACTGTTTTTGGCGATGAAGGTAATGATAGAATATCAGGCAATGGCGGCCGTGATGTTTTGCTTGGCGGGATCGGTAATGACCTGGTTGACGGCGGTGGCGGTAATGATTCTATCCTTGGCGGCGACGGTGACGATACCCTTGTAGGACGCGGCGGAAGAGATGAATTTGATGGCGGTGAAGGGGATGACCTTATCCGCGGAAACAGTGGACGTGACGCGGCTCATTACGCCGGAGATATTCTTACCGATGATGGTGAGTTCAATTTTGATTTCAATCGTACTGGAAACAGTAACGGCGTTATAACAGATCAGTCCGGTTTATTAGGGCAAGATACATTATCTTCTATCGAGAGCATCAAATTTGAAGATTTTGAAATCTTCCTGGATGGGCGCAACAATGCACCTGTAGCTTTTGATGACGATATTGAAACTGATGAAGACAATGATGTTGATTTCAATGTCCTTGATAATGACGTTGATTTCGATCGCGACTTCCTTGGGCTCGTTGACGATCTTCAAGTGCAAAGCAGTTCTTTTACGCCCGTTACTGGAGGTTCTTTAACAATTGCTGCAAACGGCACTGCAAACTTTAATCCGCTTGATGATTTTCAGTTTCTGGCTCTTGGCGAACAAAGAACTGAAACATTCAGCTATGTGGTTGTTGATAATGCAGGCGCAACCGACACAGCAGATGGTTCAATCCTGATCCTTGGCGTCAACGATCGCCCGATCACCGAAAATGTAATCAGGAATGTTAGTGAGGATGAACTTTCTACAGTCATACAACTTAGCGACACCTCTAGTGATATCGACGCGACGGACATTCTTACATACGCTATCGCAGGCGATGACGAAATTCGTGGCTCGGTTACGTTCAACAATGTGACAGGTCAGTTCACATTTAGTCTCGACGATGACTTCCAATTCCTCAATGCAGGTGAAACAGAAACACTCGTCTTTGAATATGTTGCAATTGATGACAGTGGTGCAGATAACGATACCAGTGTGCCATCGACGATTACCATCAATGTAATTGGTGCTGATGATGATCCGGTGGAAACATCAGATACATTCAACTTCATGTCTGAAGATCAAAGCCAGTTTACTACCGGCGCGGCATTTGTTCTGGAGCCTGACCTGCCATTCCTCGGTCTTGACGTTGATATTTCTGACACAACGACCATTTTTCCGAGCATTGACTTTATCGTTGGCGTGACTCCGGCTGTAACACTAGAATCCGCCTTAGATGCAAGAATTGGCTTGCAACCAATTTTCACGCTGACCTCTGGAGATGTTGACACAGAACTCACCGGTGATCTGACTTTCCTTGTTCCGGATCAGGTTATTCCTGGTCAAGAAATCACCCTACAAACTGGCTTCCGTCTTTCCGACGGCAGCTTCCAGACATTTAGCCCCAACATTACATTAGGCCTTGATCTTGTTTTTGAATTGGCCTCTAGGCTTGCCATTGCTGCTGGAGGGTCATCATTCGAATTTTTCGATTTCGACGTTGCAAGAACTTTCGAGCTTTTCCGCTTTTCCGGTGAAGATGCAATGCTGACAATTCCACTTATCGGCGATAGTAGCGTAACTGTAGGCTTCCCCGTTATCAATACTGTCTCTGACCCGTTTGTGGAAGCAAACCAGTTCGTCACCAGTAGCGGTGAAAGTAACCCTATTCTTAGTGCAACATTAGACCTTGATGGGCTTCTCACTACATTGTTGAATTCAGCTGGTATACCAATTCCAGCATTTGAAGATTCATTTGATATAAACTTCGGGGTCTTTGGTATCACAGCATTCTACAATCTCCTTGATCTAGAGTTCCAGGGCGATTTGACTATCCAGCAAGATTTCAACCTCAGCCTTGGCGACATTGCTGGCGTGTTAACACTCGAAAATGGTCAAGTTATCAATTTCACCCCAGGTGAGGATGTGACCTTCATTGTGCCTGACGATTTTGACGTTAATGGCAATGAAATTCTCGATTTCACCACCCAACTTGATGTCAATGGCGACTCTGGCAATGATTCTATCGGTGCACTTCTGGAACAGGTAGCTAGCCTTAATTTTGACCTGGATTTCAACGTTAGCCTCTTGTCTGGCGGCATCACGGCCACAGCTTTTGGTTTCGATGTAGGTACTTTCGAAATAGGGCCGCTCTTTGAAACCAGTATTGATGTATTCGAAGCAGACAGATTCGCAACCATCTTCGAAGATGAGTTTGGGCTCATCGGATTTAATACTGATGATGGCGATTTTGGAATTGATGCCTCATTACTAATGACCTCTGGCTTACTGCAAGATTTACCGATCGCTTAAACTTCAATATTTGCTGACACTGACTTAATCTGGAAACCGGCCCTTTTCGGGCCGGTTTTTTATACAATAATCAAGACTGGCAGCATGAATTTTGCATGCTATATAGAGGTTTCCGATAGCGATATGGCGGATTCGTTGCCCACATTATGCGGCAATCCCACCGCCCCAAACTGGCAAATGCCTCAAAGTAGTGTCCTGAATGTCAATAATTGAAACTCTTCGAAATGACAAAAAAGCAGCCCAACTGGCCATGGCGGCCGGGGCTACTATTTTCCTGATTCTTTTTGCATTCCGGGACACAATATACAATCTGTTTGAACGCTGGGGCGCTCAGGAAGAATTGAGCCATAGCTATTTTATTCCCCTGATATCAGGCTGGTTAATCTGGTCCAATCGAGAGGCTATTACTAAATCCATCGGCAAACCGTCTATGCTAGGCGTATATTTAAGTGTCCTGGCAGCAATGATGTTGTTAGCAGGACAATTAACACATGCCTTTGTCATCCAACAGATAGGGTTTGTGGTCGCTGTGGCAGCAATAGTTGCCGGCTTTGGTGGACGTTCTCTCCTGGTAATCAGCGCCATTCCGATATTGTATCTTCTCTTTGCTGTGCCTCCTCCCTTCTGGGCGATTACTAGTCTCTCCTGGAACTTTCAACGCATCTCTTCGGAGCTAGGCGTCTGGATGATCCAGCTAATGAATATACCGGTACATCTATCAGGTAATATTATTGACCTTGGTAGCTATAAATTACAGGTGGCAGAGGCTTGTAGTGGCTTGCGATATCTATTCCCGTTTTTAAGTCTTGGGTTTCTTGCTGCATATCTGTTTAAGGCTCCCTTGTGGCAGCGCGCCATCATTTTCCTTTCAACGATTCCGATTACTATTTTCATGAATAGTTTTCGCATAGCAGTAACTGGTGTTCTTGTTCAGGCTTATGGTACAGCTCACACTGAAGGGTTTTTACATCTATTTGAAGGCTGGGTAGTTTTTGTACTTTGCCTTTTGGCATTGCTTGCTGTTATTTCAGTATTTTGTCTCGTCGTTCCACCTCGTCGACATGTATTAGATGCCTTGGGCGTTCCTGAATTAACCTCCAAACAACCTTCAAATTCAACAACGTTCAAATGGTCGAAACCTATTATGTTTGGGGCAATTGCAGGCATTTTTGCAATCACCTATATTGCTTCGCTCTTTGTAACAGTGGACAAATTAGAAACCCCTGAACGCCGGCCTTTCTCACTCCTACCCTTGGAATTTAAAGGATGGGACTATGAAATCCAGCCAATCGATAATGAAATCGCAGAAATTATTGGTGCAGACGACACAATCATTGTTGATATGAAAAGTCCCGATGGTGACAGGTTCAACGTTTATACAGCCTATCTAACAGCGCGACGCGATGGACGTTCCTGGCATTCACCCCGCCAATGTATACCAGGGGGTGGTTGGCAGGTAACAAGCCTATCAGTGATAGACAACGGTGACGCCGAAGGTGCTGTACCCTTCCCGTACAATCGAATGGTCATTGAATATCGTGGTAGCCGTCAGATTGTCTATTACTGGTATGACCAACGAGGGCGCAAAATTGCCAATGAATACATTATGAAACTTTGGTTGATCTACGATACCCTCACACGCAACCGAGGCGATGGTGCCATGGTTAGGCTAATGGCACCCGTTGATGATAACAGTTCAATAGAAGAAACAGATGCAAAATTGCGCGCTATGGCTATAGATCTTAACAAGCTGTTACCTGCGTATATTCCAGAATAACCCACTCGATTTTGGGCTCATCACTCAGGTTAGAACTTTCCGTATCGGGATGAAAGTATTGTAACAACGGCCGGTAACAGAAAAAACATGACAGCAGCCATAATCACGAAATGCACTCCAATATTACCAGCGCTTACCCAAAAATTTGCAGTATCAGCCATTACTAAAATAGTCAGAATAGTGCCGGAAAATAACAGGTAAGGGCCTGATGCCTTTTTCGTAATTTTAGCAACAACAGCACGTGAACGTTTTTCGATTACGCTAAGATCACGAAAACGCAACATAACATCAGCCAATAATATTGATGCAAGAGCTATAGCAGCTAGCCTGTCCATAGTATGCAATTGATCACCTACACCAGCATTCATCAAGCTAACAGCGATGATCATCGACATCGTTAACAAAACTCCGGTAATGACCAACACTCTTAGAGAGAGGAAACAAATGCCAGAAATCCCAATAATGAGTAAGGTAAACAAAATTTCCGCGCCATCAGGGCGCGTCGGCACTCCCACTGTCAGCACAACACAAACAATAGCAACGATAAACACCAGGCCGTATGCTGAAGGAATTGGCAACAGTTTTCGGGTCTGCTTCCAGAGAATAGAAAACCCTGGTGGTTCGAAATTTTTATGATTGCTGGTAATCTCTTTAATATCATTCAATAATGGTTTCTGCTTTTCCATTAGCCACAAGAAACCAGGCAGTATCATTAAGATACCCAACGAGGCAAAGGCACTCACACATAAACCAAATAATGGTTGAGCTCCGGTTATCGCAGTGACCAAAGCAATATCATCGCTTAAAAATGTCCCTGCAATGGCCATACTCATACCGGTACAAATACTAAACATAACAAAAGTGAGAGAATTATTGACCGCTTCTGAAGCACTATCGCGTGGTTGGCGTCCAATCCCAAATGCAGCCATATACTTCAATCCAATTGTTAGCGCTGTAACAGCCCCTGCACTCACTCCAAATACCAAAAGAGCGACAGCAGGAACCGCAAAAGAGGGTGCATAAGTATCAGCCATAACACTAAGTCCCATCTTCACCATCATTCCCGCCCCTGCGAACAGCGCAAGTATAAGAATCGGTATTGCCGATAAAATAACCAAGGGTAGTTTCTCACACCAAATAGCCCCCAAACTGGTTAACCCCAGGGCCAAGAAAATCAAAATAAAGCTCTGTACGGAGAATGAAATAGAAATTTCAGAGTTTCCCACAAACAAACCCTGCCCTGATAGCGCTAGCCAAAGCCCAACCACTAGCCCAATAACGCTAAGTATACGCCGTTTCCTATCGCCCAGAATAGCAAACCAGAATAGTAATGGCAGCATCAGCACTAGAGCTAAGCCAAACCCAAAAAACCATAATGGGTAATATGAAAGCACTCCCCTTGAACTAATCCCTTCTCCAAGCCCGCTAATCGTCATAACTAAAAAACCGGCTATCACTAGTGATAAATTCACTAGTGGTCGGTCAACGATCATTCGGACAAATTGGCTGTAGCTGTGTCGGCTCACGTATTCATGCAGCCTGCTCAATCTCCCGGCAGGTCAATCTCCAAAATCGCCATGTTAAAATCATAAG
>CAZGVP010000192.1:0-5893 GCA_964529135.1 uncultured Caulobacterales bacterium
CTCGTAAGTGTGATCTGCACCTTCAGCTCTCTCACGAGCTAACACCAATGTCAGGCCCAATTTCTCTTGGACAGACTTTAAAAACTCTAAACGCTTCGCATCAACGATAACTGTTTTTGCTTCGCAGTCTGCCAACGCATATTCCAACTCATCTGTCTTCCACCAGGAATTTAGCGGAACCACAACAGCGCCAAGAGATACAATCGCCATATAGGCAATGCACCATTCAGGATAATTGCGCATCGCAATAGCAACCCGGTCTCCCTGTTTGATACCGAGTTCAGATTGGAGAGCGTGAGCAAAACGACACGCGCGCGCGAACGTCTCCTTAAAACTGAGCCGCTCATCATTATAGATGATAAAATCCTTATCACCGTGACTTGTGCCAAACATGAACAACCCGACCAAGCTTGGGGGAGCATTTTTAAAGACCTTGTAGGTATTACCTCTAATCTCGGCTTCCCCAAGCGCAAACATTGGGTCTTCTGCCAATATCCTCTTACAGGCTGCCGTCATAGCATCCGAAGAAATAGTAGCTGGTCCAGAATCGATGTTAGAGGGGGAATTGGCCAAGGTTGAACTCCAATCAGGGTATGAATGCAATAATAGCTGCAACTATAGCCCAAGGCATCGTTGCATAAAATATCATTGTGCAGTCACAACCCCTAAAGATATTCACTTAAAAGCGCCCCTCTTTAGAACTGGCAAGATTGCATCAACCAGACGCCTTGGACACTAGTTTATTCAGGTAGGGTGAAATCATCGTAGCGACACGCCTTTCCACCCCATCTGGCCGATCTTCAAACCACCAAAGGGCTGTCTGCGCGCCCACGAAAAGCCCCGCCCCTATTGAAACATCAACAAAAAGGCGAGCCTGCAGTGGCAACGCTTGCGTAAATGGTAACAATGGTTGCAAGCCAAGAAACCAAAACGCCATACCCCCCACGCCAAAAATGCTCCGGCGGGCCACGAGAAAGGGGCGAAACAGGTTATCATTTGCCACTTGGGCATACAAAATGAGCTGTAGCACTACATGAAACAGACACGTGCCCGTCGCCGCAAGAACAGCACCTAACAGCCCGTAATTAGCCGATGCCCAAATAAATATCGGTAACTTTAAAGTGGTAAATGCAAGCTCACGTACAAATACTAACCGCGTCTTGTCGCGTGCAATAGCGTAATAGTGCGTAGATAGCAGAAGAGCCTGTATCCCAAATGCCGGTGCCAGATATTTCAAAACGGGGACAGCATCACCCCATTTTTCACCAAGTACAAGCAAAACCAGATCATCTGCAACAAACGATGCACCAAAAGCCGCCGGAAGTGCGATGGCTGCCACAGCTGCCACACCGCCAAGGAATGCCTGACGCATCTCTTCGGCTCGCCCCCGCATCTCAGATAGGCCAGGATAAATTGCCCGCGCAACCGGATCCGCTAACTCAGATGTTATCAATCCTGCAAGCTGACTACCCAGAGAATATATGCCGGTCGCAGGCAAACCTATAAATCGCGCCAGAATAAAATTATCGAGTTTATTATTGAGCGAAACAACGAAACTAATCCCCGTGAGCCAGCCAGAAAACCCGAGAACACGGCGCCACGCAATTAATGTCAGTCGAGGTAAATATGGGCGGACAATAAAAGAAACGAGCATCTGCACGAACCCGCCCGCGAGCAACCCTAAAATCAGGGCCCAATAGCTCCTAAAAACAAGAGCAATCCCGATTGAAACCATGACACTAACAACTTTGTCTGCAACAGTTGCAATAAACTCACGGGAGAAATCCAACTCACGTTCGAATTCATAAAATCGAGGATTAATCAGTCCAAGGAATACTGGATAAAACGCAATTCCAGTGAAAATGAAAATTAGTCTAGGGTCATCATAAAATGATGCCGCAATTGGACCAAGACAAAACAGGAGTAAAGCAATTACTCCTGCGCGAATAACAGATAAAGTAAATAACGTGTCATAATCATTGCGATCAGCGTCATGAAATTTCACAACAGCCTGAGCGAGGCCAATATTGGAAAAACCTTGGACTAACTGCATGGCAGAAATGCCTACCGCCACCAACCCAAAATCTTCCGGAACCAGCAATCGCGCCACAATGATCATGTTGATAAAGCCAATGCCCCGCATCAAAAACCGAGCACCAACAAGCCAAGCTGTCCCTTTGGCCACACGAGCCGTCAGCGAAGCAGAATTATTCTCTACTGGTTCAGGAGCGGCAGGACTATTCATTCATTATATCAATCAAGAGGATGATTACGGTCATTACTCAAAAGTTTACACCATAGCACCTTAACCACTCTCTAAAATAACTGTCCCTGCTGCAGATTAACAGACACATCGTTTGTGGCCACCATTTGCGTTAAATTCGCTCCGTCATTACGGACATTTCCTACATCTTTTGCCACTGGATACACTTTCCAAAAATCATTTTCACGGGCTGTCAGCATGGAAAACAACCTCTCAACATCGCGCTCATCAGCACTTAACCAACTTCGAAAGTCTTTTTGAGCAATAATCACAGGTTCGCGATGATGTACAATTTTCAAATCCATTCCAGCACTTGTTGTTAAGATTGCTCCAGTGTCCATCTCACCGCCACCAGGATCGAGAATCGTTTCCCATATCCCCGCAAAAGCAATCAAGCCACCAGCCCTTGGTTGACAATAAAACGGTTTCTTTTCACCCTTGATGGTCTTCCATTCATAAAACCCGTTTGCAGGCACCAGACAACGTCGACGCTTAAAGGCATTACGGAAGGTAGGTTTTTGCAACACGGTTTCACTGCGGGCGTTAATCAATGGGCGTTGGATAAATTCCGGGTTTTTTGCCCGCCCCGCCCATTCAGGGATAAACCCCCACCGGAGAAGATGATAATGCTTTTGGGCATAATCGCGCCCACTCTCAGGCATGCGAATCACACCAACCGGTTGGGTCGGCGCGATGTTATAACGTGCCGGAAAATTGTCGCGTACTTCGCAACCGAAGTAGTTGGCAACCTCATCAGGTGTTCCATTCAGGGTATAGCGTCCACACATGGCTACCCTTATACCGGTCCTCATGACAAATCGCGAGCTAATCCGTACCGGTGTTGGTGCCGTTATTTTTAAAGGAGACGATGTTCTCCTGATCCGAAGAGGCAAGGAACCGTTTAAAGGACACTGGTCTATTCCTGGCGGCGGTCTGGAATATGGCGAAACCCTACATGAAGCAGTACACCGGGAGGTGCGGGAAGAGACGGCAACCACAATAGAGATTATGAGCCTATTGGAAGTTTATGAAGTTCTGCCTGAGCATTATTCAGTCACGAACAAGTCGGTTGCGAAGAAGCCCCTCCATTATTTGATGATTGATTATATTTGCAGATGGGTAGCCGGGGAACCTGCAGCAGGAGATGACGCAGATGAAGCACAGTTTTTTCCCATGGAAAAAGCTCTGCCTTTAATCGGCTGGGATATGACAAGAACAGCTGTAGCAGACGCCTATCGCCATTATAAGGCAGACACGCTTGCGTGAGCGTCTTGCCCAACACTCCCTCTTACAGCTACCACTATAGTTCCGACTAATTAAAATAACAAACACAGATATCACAGGATATTTTCATGCAATCGCTTTACTGGGTTTTAACTTGGGCATGCCACCGTCGCTGCGCACATTGTTATGATGATCGTTTCCAGCCTTATGTACGCAAAGAGCTTGACCAGGTTGTTGGAGAAGGCCAAGCAGCATTTGAAAAGATTATTTCAAATCTCCCCGATCAATTGACCTGGAGGAATACTCAAACCAACAAAGACGAGAGAACTTTGTTGGTTATGGCTGGCGGTGAATTATTAATAGATGGCGTTCGCGAACCATTATTTTATCCAGCCCTGCGTGCATTGAGCAAAAAATATGGCGCTGCTTTACCAAAAATTTCCATTCAAACTACTGGAGATATTCTAACCCCCACTATTTTAGATGAATGCTTAGAACTTGGTGTAGAATCAATCGCTATTGCTTCTATTGATGACTATCATGTTGGCATGAAAGGGGAGCGCAAATTCAAGTTCATGGAGAAAATCCGCTCCCTGATGGCCTCTCGCAATGTAAGTGAAGTATCGCTTGGCGGGGAAAAGGATGACCGCCTAAAAGCTCCCGACATCGATGCCAAGCTTGCTGAAGAAGGGCCTACATTTTTATTTTTTGGTGCCCAACCAGATTTATGGATTGGCGAGCTATGGCCACGTGGACGCGCATTTACAAACGGCCTTTCTGATGCCGCATATGACACAAATTTTTGCGCCCGCTGGTCAGGTGGCAAGAATTTTCTCCATTACGGCCAAGAAGGCTCTGAAGTTTCTATCGATCCAAATGGCAATATTTACCCTTGCTGCCTCAAAACAAAAGCACCCCTTGGAAATCTAACTGAAGAACCGTTGACTAACATACTTGACAGCGTCAGCACGTTACCCGCTATCCAGTCCATCAATCAGGGAATACCTGAAAATATGGGTATCAAACAGGGGTGGAACGCCGCGACCTTCCGCAAATATTCTGCTCAAAAGGACGGCAAAGGACGCACCGTGGAAAACCGTTGCCTGGGCTGTGATGCATTCTTTCAAGAACACCTTGGAGGTCAACTAAAAGCTTTACGACAAGAAAGATTACAATTGAGCTGAATCCTGAACATATGCTTACGCATTGGTATTGATGTATAGGTCACTTAAGCAATTCAAGACAATAGTATCCAGGACAATAGTATCCAGGTCGTGCACCTCGGGTGCGCATAAAAACAAAAATTGTAAGGCGCTTTGTGGAAAACGGATTGAACAAGACGCCCTTTAAGGGTATCCTGATATTCACACATTTTATTAAATGAGGTTTTCTTGGCACGGTTCGTATTCATTGCTGTACTGATATTTACCTTTTGCATCGGCATAATAACCTCTGCGCAGGCACGCCAATATGATCAGTATTTACAACGCCAACAAGACCTTGTTTCCCTTGCTGGTATTTTTGGAGGATTGCATCACATTAGACGCACCTGCAATCCGCGGCGTGAAGCCAATATCTGGCGTGAGCGTATGCAGAATCTTATTGAATTCGAAGAGCCCGATAATGATACTCATCTCGGTATGGTCAATGCATTTAATGAGAACTTCCAAAGCGCCCGCTCTTCCTACCCGGATTGCACACGCAATACCCAAGAGGCAGGAAAAAACCTGGCCTTTGAGGGAAATAAGATCGTCCAACGACTTACATCACCTTTACGGGGCGAAGTCATACAAACCTTTTAATTCACAACACGCCCCACACAATAAATAATCGATTACCCGCATGCTGTGCAAACAACGAGGATGGCTCTTTATTTTGGAATTCCAGGAACTCCAAACATGGCCAATTGTAAGCTTTGCGCAATTCGTTCAGCTCGTTCCATAAAATATGGCACAGCCCCTGACGTCGGGGCGGTTTCCTCTAATGTTTCGTGAAATAACGAAAGCCAGATTTTAAAGTGTGCTGGCTGAACAGCCGGATGTTCTTCATTCAATTTTTGATGCTTTGGTACCGGTCTTCCATTATAACGCCCTGCATTCAAAACAACCGAAGCCCAAAAATCTTTCATTCTGGCAAGATGAACATCCCAATTATCATCAATCGTATTTTCAAATATCGGTCCAATATTTTTATCAAGTCGAATTTTTTCATAAAAGGTATCAACAAGAATAGAAATATATCCATCATCGATTCCTAATTTCTGCACTTCCATTTGAGTTTGTGCGCGTCGTTCTTTTACTGATAATATTTTTCGATTCATTACGCAACTTCCACGCAAAGCAACTCGCGCAAAATTTTATTTTTCTGCATCCACTTCATCAATAAATTAAACATGCTGTACTCCTG
>CAZGVP010000193.1:0-5885 GCA_964529135.1 uncultured Caulobacterales bacterium
CCTCTTATTTAATTTTAAAGCTTTTTTATAGGATTCATATGCTATATATAACTGATTTGGATACAATTCATACTTTTTCTTATCTTTTTCCTTAATCCCATTCTGGTAGGCTGTCTGACAAAGAAGTCCTCGTGCATACCAGGTTTTCGACCATTTTTTTGTTTTTTCATCCTGAATTGCTTCTTCAATAGCCTTTTTTGCCTCCTCGTATTTTCCGTTTTCAATTAGCTGAAAAGTTGCCAGGACATTGGTTTTCTGGCTGAAACCGGAATGAAAATATAGTATAGATAAAAACCCTATGAAAAAAAGTTTCTTCATGAAGAAAGTTAATTGATAATTATAACTAAAAATTGGTATAACCTTTTTATAAGTTTGAGAACGCAAAGATAGAAAGTTTTGGTATTAATGCAGGTTAGTTCTTTCAATTCCCTGATAATAGAATTTCATCCCAATCATTGTGCCAATATGGCGGATTAGAAATATGAATTGTTCAGAGCTGTTATAAAATGATTCAAAATTTTACCTGTTAGTTCCAAACATTTTCAGGATTCTATTGTTGAAATTCTATTCTGGATAATCCACCTTGCCATCATTCCGCGTGCCCGCTTAGCATAGTGCATCAATATACGCGCTTTACCATCTTTAATTTCTTTAAAAGCGACATTCAGTACCGGGTGCTTTAATATACCTCGGTCAACTGAAGAAAAATACTCTTTAGACGCTAGATTTATAATAGTTTTATCATCATGGCCTTTCATACTGGTATTCAATTCTTTTGCGATCACGCCTCCCCAAAAATCTAACAATGTTGAGCCACGAGTATTTTTTAATTTAGTACCCATTTCCAAACGATATGGCTCAATCCCGTCAAGGGGCCGCAACGCACCATAGAGACCCGACAAAATTCGCAAGTGATCTTGAGCAAATTTTAAATCATTCTTGTCAAAACTGCTCGCCCCCAACCCCCAATACACGTCTCCATTAAAAGCAAGCACAGCCTGCTTGACACCCGGCGCTTTTACATCTGCTTTAAAACTTTGAAACCGTTCATAATTCAAATCCGCCAACTTGTCAGAAATACCCATCAACCTTTTCAAATCGGCGCGATTTAACTTAACCGTGGTTTTTGCCAACTCTTTAGTCTCCGCCAGTAATCTTGGCTTAGTCGCACGCGGGACATCAACAACAGGGTCAAGATTTAAATTCTTAGCTGGAGATAACAAAATTAGCATAAATTCGTCCGTGCAAGGTTAGGTTAAAGCATTTTACCCGGATTCATAATACCCGCCGGGTCAAGGGCTTTTTTAATAGCATGCATCATCGACATTTCCAGTGGACTTTTGCGCTTCGCAAGAGAATCACGCTTATGAGTACCGATCCCATGTTCTGCCGAGATTGATCCATCAAACCTACCGATCAAATCATATACTGTATTTTCAATATCTTCTCGGGAATGATCTAATGCATCTTTGCGTGCACCATCGGGCGGAATAACATCATAATGAATATTACCGTCCCCCACATGACCAAAAGCTGCAACGCGTGCGCCCGGTGCAATGTTTTCAATCGCGTTCACACCCTTTTCCAGAAATGATGGGATAACACTTGTAGGCACTGAAACATCATGGCGCGCACCAACCCCCTCACCGTTCAAAGCTTCTGATATCGAATGACGCAACCGCCAAAAATCTGCGCGCTGGTTTTCATTTTCAGCAATGACAGCATCGGCCACAAGTCCCGCCTCTATTGCTTCCGTCAGAAGCGTTTCAGCGGTAACACGTAAATCTCCACCTTTACCACCAGAAAGCTCAATCAATGCATAGACGTTATGGTACGATGATAATGGGTCGCGCGTCTGAGGGATGTGGCGCAGTACCATCTCCAGGCATAGCCGTTCCATAAACTCAAAACTTGAGACGAGGCCACCGCTACCGTCCTGCATATGAGATAATAATTGTATCACTGTATGAGCATTCGGACAGGCAGCAAAAACCGTTTGCGTCTGAACAGGAACAGGAAAGAGCTTCAATACTGCCTTCGTAATGAGACCAAGCGTCCCTTCGCCGCCAATGAGCAACTGTTTTAAATCGTAGCCTGTATTGTCCTTGCGTAGTTTATTTAAGCCATTCCAAACCTCCCCATTGGGCAAAACTGCCTCAAGGCCGAGCACAAGATCACGCGTATTGCCATAACGCAAAACATTCACGCCCCCTGCATTCGTAGAAATAATGCCACCAATTTGACAGGAGCCTTCTGAGCCGATCGATAATGGAAACAAACGATTTTTTTCCATCGCTGCATTTTGCGCTTCAGCCAAAACTAACCCAGCATCGACAACCATCGTGTTATCCAATGCTGAAACTTCATGAACCATTCGTATACGGTTCATGCTTATCAATATCTCATGCCCCAGAGGTATCTGCCCACCTACAAGTCCGGTATTGCCCCCCTGTGGAGTAATTGCGATCTTGTTGGCTGCACAATATTTCACAATAGCCGAGACTTCTTCCGTAGAAGCAGGCGCCACTACCATAGCAGCCTTACCCGGCCAACGCTCACGCCATTCCGTTAAATATGGCGCTTGATCATCATCCAAGATAACACCCTTAGCCCCAGTGATATTAGCAATGGGCGCAAGAATATCTGAATTGGAAATATTTTTAGACATACAAGTCATCCTGACACTATTATTAGCGAGAGTTGATCATGAATCTCTTGTTAGAGCATCAGGCGAGAGGTGGGAACCGGTTATCGCCAACCTAATAAAATCACGACAAAACCATACTAAACAGCCCCATCAGCACAACACCAAAAAAGAAAGCCCCCGGCATTCTGGCGGGGGTTTTTCTGAGTAACAAGTCTTGGTAGGGGCAAGCCTTGAGTAGGAGGAAACTTTAAAAACCTATCCGGGTAATACCCTGGTTATGCGTCCATATTCGACACGCACATCTGAGCCAATGGAAGCCACTGGGGTCTTATCTTGCTGAACAACCGTAATGTCGCGCCCATCTTCAAGTTCAATAGTGTAACGAAAACCATTGCCACCGGTTGCACCTTCTTCGATGGCAGCGCCAACTAGACCGCCGAGAATTGCAAAGCCAATACCAGCTGCAGCATTACCTCCGCGACGATATCCTCGATTATTTCGACCAACGCGTGAACCAAGTACGCCGCCAAGCGCAGCACCACTAACGGCACCAACACCGCTATTTGTACCGTTAATCTCAACCGGCTCAATACCAACTAAACGCCCTGGAACAAGCTCTGTGGCATAACCAATATTTGAACGTGAATAGCTGTTCGCATCAGTAACACAACCACTGAGCATTAGAGTTCCAGCCATTAACGCCGTCGCAAGCTTTAGAGCGCGACTCGGACGTTTAGATGATGGTACTTGATATGGTTGTATGGAGTTCATGAACCTTTATCCTTCTTAAATAAAATGATCGCGCTTTGAGGCAAAAATAAGACGCAACAAGGGCAAAATTCACTAATCCCTGCCCTAAACTGCTGTTTTTATTAGTTAATGTAGAATTAACCAACTCATTCGGTTTAATATACTGCTAGAAAGAGCTACGTGATGGTTGTGGCTCAGGGTCTACGCGCATCTTTTGCCGACGCATTCGATTAGCGATTTTTGATGTTCCCAACCACGTTACTGCCGTCATTCCAATACCCGTCGCAATGCCTGCACCCCAATGCAGGTCAAATATCGATATTCCAGTAAAGCCAATCATGGCTAAACCACCCACAATCATCAAAAACTTTATCGGCGAAGTCACCGCTGACCCTAGAGCTTTTGCAGCCATCTTCGGCGCACTAACAATTGCCTCTGCTGCACGCGCCAATGTGGGACCTGCATCAGCGACAATATTCATCACCCTGTTTGCCCCAACAATCTTGATTAAAGCGGCTATAATCAACCCCATAGCGCCACCGACAAGCCATTTATTTGGTGTTTTTTCTGTCAAATTGTCTGCCGAAAAGTTTACAGTCGGCACAGATGTACCAAAAAGAGCTGCCTGAGATGCTGCCACAACTGGTTCATATTCAAGCACAGGTTTCGCCTGTTCATCAGCCACTGCGATTCCGCTACCAAATACTCCGAGAGCTAGCAGCGATGCCATGGCAATACGCATGCGCCGCGAGGCTGATGACGATATCCTATTCTCTTTAGAACCTGTTTCTACAGCAAATGCTGAGGCATCATATTTTAGTGACATAGGTCATGTCCTGTTTTGTTTCCAGAAAGCACACCTTATAGATGGTATTTCGTTGAAGCCTTTTCAAGGTTACTAAACCCACGACACTCAGATCATTTTTACCAAGCAGGACTTTCTCTATGGAAAAAAGACGCCTCGGCCATACCGATATCGATGTAACCAGCTTATGTCTTGGGACAATGATGTATGGCGACCAAATTAATGAAAAAGACGCTTACGAGCAGATGGATGCCTGTCTTGATCGGGGTATCAATTTTCTAGACACAGCCGAACTCTACACTATCCCGCCAAAGCCAGAAACACGTGGCAACTCCGAACGTATCGTTGGCAATTGGCTAAAAGCACGCGGTGTGCGCGACAAGATGGTTCTGGCAACAAAAGTTGTTGGTCGCTCACCCATGACATGGATTCGTGACGGAGAGAAAACGCGATTAACACGAGAACAAATCACCAGCGCTATCAACCGAAGCCTCGACATTCTTCAAACTGACTATATCGATCTATATCAGTTACATTGGCCCGATCGCAAAATCGCTCTTTTCGGGGGTAGTTCAAACAGTTATCGTCATTACGATGAAAACTATGTCGCGTATGAGGAAATACTTGAAACTCTGAACGACATCAAAAAGGAAGGCAAAATCCGTCACATAGGTCTCTCTAATGAAACCTCCTATGGTACAATGCGCTTTTTACAAGCGTCAAAAGATCATGATCTGCCTCGCATGCAATCCATTCAAAATGCCTACAATGTGTTAAACCGTGAATTTGAAATTGGCCTTGCAGAGATTGCCCATGAAGAAAAGGTCGGTCTTCTTGCTTATTCTCCCATGGCGCAGGGTGTAGTCTCTGGTAAATATCTGGATGGTAATCTTCCTGAGGGCTCACGTGGAAAATTATTTGGTCGGTTAGAACGCTACCAAACTCCGTCAGCAGAGAAAGCTGTCCGTTCTTATGTGGCGTTAGCAAAGGAACTCGGTGTCGACCCATCCGCCTTGGCCAATCAATTTGTCACAACACGGAAATTTGTAACATCCAACATTTTTGGAGTTAGCTCTATAGGGCAGCTGGAAACAGTGTGGCAATCTCTGGAAATTAACTGGACCGATGAAATCGAGGCAGCGATAAGCAATATCCACAAAGAATTTCCAAACCCCTGCCCTTAAATTTTAGGTTTGTGTCTTGCACTTAAAATCGATTTCACATCACGCCCATACTGCCCCTGAGCCAGCCGCATTATGATCAGAACAAAACCAGTCAAAATAAAGAGCAGCGTAGTTGCAGAAAAAAATTTCACCAGCGGATTATTATAATTTTCCCGTTCATCATAATCCATAATGTGCAACATCCAGAAAAAATCATAGAGGCGCCAAATTTTGTTACGCCTCGAAACAACTACGCCACTTCCCGGAGACACATAAAGTCTTGTAGCCAACTTGTCATTGTATTGAACTTGCCATACTGGAAGGCTGTCACGATATTCACTTGGCGCTTTGGTCAATAGCCGCGCATGCTTGATTTTTGCTTCACCGGCATAGTCACGTTCAGCAACCAAACGAGCATCTTTTTCACGAAGCGGGCTTAACTTCTCCCCTGTTTTTGCATCAAACAAATTAGTAACACCCGAATCTGTTTTAGTAACATACACAGTGCGCCCCAACCTCG
>CAZGVP010000194.1:0-5850 GCA_964529135.1 uncultured Caulobacterales bacterium
GACCCTGATCTCCAGATTATCTATCTATGGTAACCGGCATTTTTGCGCCGCAATCCTGTTTTTTGTGTGTGCCCTCGTTATCAACAGTGCGCCTACCGCAAATGCACAATCCAGAATAAAGGATCTGGCAGATGTGGAAGGTGTGCGAGATAATATGCTCGTTGGTTATGGTTTGGTGGTTGGCCTTGCCGGCACGGGAGACCGCATACGCAATACGCCTTTCACGCGGGAAAGTCTGATTTCGATGTTGGAACGACTGGGTGTCAATGTCAGGTCAGAATTTTTGGATACTGATAACATTGCCGCAGTTATGGTGACCGCCAACCTTCCCGCTTTTGCTACAAACGGTGCACGACTTGATATCACTGTTAGTGCACTGGGCGATTCTGAATCGCTTCGAGGCGGAACACTTTTAGTAACACCACTATATGGCGCTGATAATGAAGTCTATGCCGTCGCCCAAGGGGCTGTTGCCGTGAGCGGTTTTTCAGCACGAGGACAATCTGCATCCCTGACCCAGGGCGTACCTACCAATGGCCGTATCGCCAACGGCGCAGTTGTTGAACGCGAATTAGAATATCAACTGTCAAATCGCGACACGATCCGTCTCGCGCTTCGCAATCCAGATTTCACCACAGCCTCACGTATGGCAGCAGCCATCAACGAAAAATTCGGTGCGAACACTGCAAGCGTAAACGATCCTGGCACACTGTTTTTGAAGCGAACGGGTGAAGGCAATATGATCTCGCTTCTCAGTCAAATCGAAGGATTGAAAGTTACGCCTGATCAAACAGCTCGTGTTATTATTGACGAAGCTTCCGGTGTGGTCGTGATTAGTGATGATGTGCGTGTTTCTACTGTTGCAATTGCGCAAGGCAGCCTGACCATTTCCGTGACGGAAACCCCTGAGGTTAGTCAACCCATTGCCCCTTTTTCGGATGCTGGAGAAACTGTTGTTGTACCGCGTACGGAAATCGAAGAGTTTGAACAAGATGGACAGTTAAAAATTGTCAGAGGCAGTGTTCGGTTGAGCGATCTGGTCGATGGTCTCAATGCACTTGGGGTTAATCCCCGCGATATGATTTCGATCCTTGAAGCGATCAAGGCCGCTGGCGCATTGCAAGCAGATATTGAGGTCCGCTGATGACTGATTTCCTGCAGATTGGCCATATTGAACAACCCTCGCCCACCTTAACGCCGCAACAAACGGCCCGCATAGAAAAAACGGCAAAAGAATTTGAAGCACTTGTTTTATCTCAATTACTAGCACCAATTTTTGCCGGTGTTGAGAAATCAAACCTCATGGGAGAGGGACAAGAAACTGACGCCTTTCAAACAATGCTTCAGGATGAATATGCAAAATCCATGGTAGCCCGTGGCGGGTTCGGCATAGCTGATCAAATAAAAACCAGCCTGATACAATTACAAGCTGCACAACAACAAACAGTTCACACTAATCCGATACCGCAAAGTGCTAAACATGACTCATGAGACCAACAATCCCAAAGAACGTATTGAACACCTGATCGAGTTGACCAGCAATCTTGCTGATTTATTTGATAAAGAAAATTCTCTGCTTGTTGCTCATCGCATAAGTGAGTTCTCATCATTACATACAGAAAAAGCAAAACTTACCAACGCCTACGCATCTGCTATTCGTGATATTGCCAATAATAGAAATTTGCTAGAAGGAGCTGGCTCAACACTGATGAATGCCCTTCACGCTATCACGACACGCTTTAATAACCTTGCAGCTCATCAGCGCACTTTGCTTGAAGGCTCTCATCGAGCTGGAGCATCTATCGTTCAAGCAATTAAAGATGAAGTAAAAGAAAACTGCGATAACTCAACCCCTCACTATAATCAATTGGGCGCAAAAGGGCACGGCACTGCCCCTATTGTCGTGAGTATGAATGAACGTGCTTAATCATTCACTCGTTCTTTGTGCGTATCTACCAGAATCGCAACCAGTAAAGCTGTCTCGTTTCCTCGATTAATCCAGGCATGATTAGTTGCCTGTTGGATAACGACATCACCAGATTTAAGGTGTTTTGCTTCTCCATCATCCAAGAGCATATCAACCTCACCACGAACAAGAACAATAACATCCAATGAATTCGTTTTATGCATCATAGGATGACGGGTAGTATCAACCCTGGCATGGCTTGCCTTAATAACAGAAAATCCGAATGCTGCTTTTGCTTCTCTATCATCTGGTGTGTCCGCTTCATTTTCCACCGGAACAGTAAACCAGCGGATTTTAACATCGCCATCAGCAGGCTCCAGCGTCAAATCTTTATCTGAAAGTTGATCATGCGTTAAAAGCCTGGCACCGGCAGCAATACTGGTTGCCCAGATCTCTGCAAGCCCAGCTTCTTCAACAGCAATATGCTTAGCTGGCCCTTCATCGAGAAGAACCCTCGACTTACCATATGAATTATTGGTTGTAACGATCCGGCGTAGAGCAGACCAATCCATTCATCATTCCTCAATCTGAAGTAGTCTGCGTGCTTCAGCTGTCATGAAGCGTACGGAATATGTATTATAGATAGCAGAATCCACTAACGCATCATCGACAAACGCCGCTGCGCTATGGGGTTGTTGAATCTTACGCTCAGTGTTCAACCCGGTAATTTTTGAAGATGCGTTCGGTAAAACATCTTCGTCTTCATAAGACACTGATGTGGAATTTGCCTGATTGGTTACATATATATCCATGTCATTCAAAAAAAGTGCTGTTTGCACTTGCAATTGCTGATTCCTTACTCCACCAAAAACAATCATATGACGCATAAAAAATACTAAATTGCGTTCGGCAATATTGACACCTTTTATAACCACCGCATTACTATTAAATCTATTGAGATCATCATAGGTAACACCAGCATTCGACATTGCAGCACGCAATATAATGCTATTGCATCCCGTCAGGGCAACCTTGTCTTCACAGGAAACAAAATCCACATAAAACCTACCACCGGATGGAGCCTGTGCCAGCACATTCGGTGTAGATGTTGGGCTTGTTTGGACAGTTTGGGCCTGAACCCCAATCCCAACGAGCATTGATATCGTCTCAGCAGCGGAGATTTTAGTATAAGTTTTTTGATCTCCTGACGGCAGAGAATTACTTGGCAGCTGCGCAACCGCCGATTGTGAAAATGAAATAAAAAACAGCGCCAATACACTGAAAAAATTATGGAATTTACCAACTGACACGAAACATACCCCTTCTTTTGTCGTTATATACCAATGTATCAGCCAAATTGAAAAAAGCGATCATTTTTCACCATTCTATCGTGAGATTGGATTTTTCCCGATATTACCCCGGTATTGCATGAAAAATAATTTTATCCCCTCCTCGCTTAAAGAGCCTATTATTTTCAGATGGATACACACCCGACATCTGTAAAAATCGACACCACGAAACCCAACTATGGTTTTTGGGCAAATGCTCGCCATTTATCAGTCACAATCACGACACACCTTTGGTGTGTCCTGTTCAAGCGACAAATTTCGCACTATAAGAAGCATGTGCCGACTGGCTGGGGTTAGAAGTGATGTGTAAAATTCGAACAAATATCGATGGTTTTCGATTAAAGCTTATTCGTCAAAAAGCCGGCGCGAGTAATCACGATGCTATAATCGATAGTGTCGACATTAATATGTGTGGGGGCTTATCATGAAAACTTCTCAAGCGGGTATTGACCTTATCAAGCGCTTTGAAGGTTTAGAGCTGGAATCCTATCAGGATATCGCCGGTATCTGGACCATCGGTTATGGCCACACCGGGCCTGAAGTCGGCCCGGATCAACGCTTGAGCGCCAGGGAAGCCGAAGCCTTATTACGCCACGACCTTGTGAGTCGTGAAAAATCGGTATCTCGCCTGACACGGGTCGGCATCAATCAAAATGAATTCGATGCCTTAGTCAGCTTTGTTTATAATGTTGGTATTGGTGCGTACGAGCGTTCCACAGCACGCCGCCGCTTAAATCGTGGTGATAGAATGGGCGCTGCGGACGCTTTGACATGGTTCAACAAGGCAACTGTTAATGGCGTTCTGCGCGAAGTTCTTGGGCTATCACGGAGACGTTCAGCAGAAAAAGCATTATTTCTCACACCAACCGAAGACCTGACTGCCCGTCCAGAAAATATAAACGATAATGGGCGTATCACTCCAGTCGAAGACCCACCACGTCGTGGAACTATTGGTGATAGTCGAACAATTCAAGGAGCAACTGTAGCGGGTGGCGCTGGGGTTGCAGCTTCTAATATGGGTCGCGACGCATCCGAAGAACTGGATGAGGTTGAAACAAGTATTGAACAAGGCGGTATGCCTGTTGATCACGGGCATAACAACTCGCATTCCCCTGATGGCGATATAGAACCTGAAACCGGAACCGGAACCGGCGATAATACGGACAGTAACGCAAGCGATCACACTGATCATGATGAACCAGAAATCCCTGATCTTGATGGTGAAGATTTAGATAGTGATAATAGCTTAGAGGTGCCTGACGAAATAGCCCCCCCGGCAACTGGATCAGAAGATAATGATATCGACGCCAACGATGACATTGAAAATGATGACAACACTGAAGATGGCAATGACGATACAGAAGATGTAGGTTTAGAACCTGTAATCCCCGAAACAACTGAAGGCACCGGTACTATTACTGAAATGCCTTCAAATGCACCTCCTTCAAAACACAAGCGCCATGAAGCTGATGCTCAAGTGCAATTTGCACTGATGATTATTATCATTCTTGCAGTACTTTACATCTTCTTCGCACGTATTGATGATTGGTTTAAATTTCGTCGATAGCAATTTCATCAAGCTTGAAACCCAATCGGGCGCTGCGCAGACACATTTAACTCTTTTTCAAGTGCTGCGCCCAGGGTTAAGATCTTTCCTTCCTGAAACAAATCCGCCCAGAGACTGATACCGCGTGGAATACGGTGAGTCACTGCAATTTGTTCCTGCCCCACACCACTATCGCGATCGCGTGACGGTAACTGTGCAAAACCTGCACGCATGGCAAGTTGTGGCTGACCTGTACAATTGGTCGCTAACAAAGCGCCCCCTGCAAAATGTGGCCCAATCAGCGCATCAAAACCTTCAAAAGCGTCAGCCATTTCAACCATCATACGACGCCGTAACCGATCCACCTGAACATAATCAACAGCGGAATAAAACCGGCTCTGACGCCAACTGTTAGGCCACGCTGCCTCTGATTGCCAAACCAGCTCATCATCACGGTTACTTATGGTTAAATCAGAAAAGGCCGCAGCCGATTCAATCAACACTATCGAGAGCAAACTTTCAAAATTAGTCTCCGGAAATGAAAATTCTTCAAGCTGCACGCCTAACCCACGCAATGCCTCGAGCGCTGAACGATCTATATCATCTCCTTGTTCAAACCATTGCGGCACATAACCCACTTTCAAACCAGCAATATCGCGACTGCCATCATAGGTAAATCCGTAACGAGACGTACTTGGGTCATCGCGGTCATATCCGTTAATCGCAGACAAGACCAATGCGGTATCCTCTACTGTACGGCAAATCGGGCCAACTTTATCAAGAGACCAGCAAAGCGCCATAAAACCTGCTCGCGATACCCGGCCGAATGTAGGCCGCAATCCAGTTACACCACACCGTTCCGAAGGAGAAACAATTGATCCTAAAGTCTCTGTACCGATAGAAAAAGCACACAACCCTGCCGCCGTTGCAGAAGCAGATCCAGCACTAGACCCGGAAGACCCTTCTTCAAGATTCCAGGGGTTGCGAGTTTTTCCATCAAACCACTGATCACCATATGCAAGGGCACCGCATGTTGTTTTACCAAAAAG
>CAZGVP010000195.1:0-5835 GCA_964529135.1 uncultured Caulobacterales bacterium
CCCGCCAACTATTTCGGCTCCGGCGCGTACCAGATCAACTGCATTAATACGCCCCTTCAGATCATCCGTAACACCGATAGCTAATGATGCCTTGCCGTCATTGACGCCAATAAAGGCCACGACACCAGAGTTCAGGTGTTTTTTTGCATCATCGACAAGAGAACGTAAATCTTTGGCGGCAATGCCGTTCAGAACGCGAGCCATCAATTGGATGCCGTTCACTTCTCTTGTATTGGTATCAGGATTATTGCCAGGTATATCTGCGCCGCCACCAAGAGCCAGTTTCTTTTTTGCTTCAGAAAGCTCACGCTCAAATTGTCGACGCTCCACTAGCAGTGTGTTCATTCGTTCTTCCAGATTTGCTGGGCTAGTTTTGAGGCTGTCAGAAAGGGAGCTAACCAGCTTGGCTTGAGCCTCGAGCCAAAGCCGCGCGGCTTCACCTGTTAAGGCTTCAATCCGGCGAATGCCAGCAGCAACCGCGCTTTCGCTAATGATCTTAAAAAGGGCAATATCGCCAAGCTGGCGTACATGTGTTCCGCCACATAATTCAACTGAATAAGGCGTGTCATGTTGGATAAGGTTGTGACCCATGGTTAACACCCTTACGTCATCATCATATTTTTCGCCAAACAGCGCAATTGCACCTGATTTAACGGCGTCATCATAGGCCATGGTTTTGGTTTGTGTTTGCTCGTTTTGCCGAATAATCGCGTTTACTTGCGCTTCTATTTGCGCAAGCTCTACCGCAGATACTGCCTGGGGGTGTGAGAAATCGAAACGAAAGCGGTCATGGGTCACCAGTGACCCTTTTTGGGCGATATGTTCACCCAACACATGGCGAAGAGCTGCGTGAACAAGGTGCGTGGCTGAATGATTTGCACGAATTTTATCGCGTCGCGCCACATCAATTTGTAAACGGACGGTATCTCCTATGTTTATGTTGCCTTTGTCGATTTTACCTATATGTCCATGTAAACCGCCTGCGCGCTTTTTTGAATCTTCGACCGACATTGTTGCGGTGTTCCCGATAGTGATAAATCCGCTATCACCTGCTTGCCCACCCGATTCTGCGTAAAATGGGGTTTGATTCACGAGAAGCTCTATGGTCTCTCCATGGGTGGCGCTATCGACGCTTTTGCCGTCGCGAACAATGGCAATTACTTCACCTTCTGCATCTTGATGAGTGTAGCCAAGGAATTCTGTAGACCCATGTTTTTCCCGAAGGTCTAACCAGATCGCTTCGGATGCAGTGTCGCCGGAGCCACCCCAGGCTGCACGTGCTGCAGCTTTTTGAGATTTCATCGCTTCATCAAAGCCTGCTATATCCACTTCGCGCCCTTCGCGACGTAACGCGTCTTGTGTTAAATCAAGGGGAAAGCCATAAGTATCATACAAGCGGAAAGCAGCATTTCCTGGTAGAGCTTCGTTATCATCTAATTTATCAGTCTCTACACGAAGTAATTTAACACCGCGATCGAGGAGGCCGTGAAATTTCTGTTCCTCATTTTTTAGGGTTTGAGCCATCAGGGCCTCAGCGCGATGGAGTTCGGGGAATGCAGTTCCCATTTCTGATACTAAAACTGGTACCAGCCGTGTAAGCAAGGGATCGCGTATACCAAGGCCGTGAGCATAGCGCATAGCGCGGCGCATAATGCGTCGTAGTACATATCCCCGGCCCTCATTGGATGGTGAAACACCGTCAGCGATAAGAAAACAGGTTGCGCGTAAATGGTCGGCAATGACCCGGTGTGCTGTAGCGTCAATACCTTCTGCTTTGCGCCCGGTTAATTCCACACTTGCATTGATCAGTGTTTTGAATAAATCAACATCATAATTGTCATGAACGTTTTGCATAACTGCAGCAATGCGCTCCAACCCCATGCCTGTATCTATCGATGGTTTGGGTAAGTTTTCTTGCGTGCCATCAACTTGTTTTTCAAATTGCATGAAGACAAGATTCCAAATTTCGATGAACCTGTCCCCATCTTCGTCGGGGGACCCTGGAGGGCCGCCAGGGATATGGTCGCCATGGTCGTAGAAAATTTCTGAACATGGCCCGCATGGGCCAGTATCGCCCATAGCCCAAAAATTATCATTCGTGGGAATGCGGATGATCCGCTTATCATCAAGGTTGCTAATTTTTTTCCATAAATCAAAAGCCTCATCATCTGTATGATAAACGGTCACCAGAAGCCTGTCTTTTGGCAGGCCAAATTGTTCAGTTATTAGTGACCATGCGGCATTAATGGCATCTTCTTTGAAATAGTCACCGAATGAAAAATTACCCAGCATTTCAAAGAATGTATGATGGCGGGCCGTGTAGCCGACATTATCGAGGTCATTATGCTTGCCACCGGCACGCACGCATTTCTGGGAAGAGGTTGCGCGGATATAGTCTCGTGTTTCGATACCTGTAAAAACGTTTTTGAATGGAACCATTCCGGCATTTACAAACAAGAGCGTTGGATCGTTTTGTGGAACTAATGGCGCCGAAGGCACGATGGTGTGATTTGCACCATCTCGGTGGGCAAAAAAATCAAGAAATCCGGAACGTATATCTTTTAAGGAAGTCATTATCACTGCCCTGATGTCTGGTGTTGTTCTAATGTCCTTGCATATAAGAGATTTACAGGCAAAACAAACCTTTGCAGCGAGCGTTATCAAGGATCATGCAGTCAATGACAATATAGGCTGGCTACACCTCAAGAAAAATCCGGCAGGATCAGGCTGCCGGGCTTCGTTATAATGCAATAGAAATAGTTGACTGACTTGGTTCAAGTTCACTACTTGCGCTGAAAAGCCATTATGAGGGTGAGTTCATACAAAAGACATTCAATTTATTGCCATCAAGGTCGCGAAAATAGCCGGCGTAAAATCCGTTTCCTCTCGCACCTGCGGCGCCTTCATCTTGCGCGCCCAATTCAATGGCTTTTGCATAGAGTTTGTCCACTTGAGCAGGTTCATTAACAATGATGGCAACCATTGTGCCATTGCCAACACTGGCCTCTTTGCCATCATGTGGTTTTATAACTGAGATTCCTGGTGCGCCGGGGCCGGTATTCCAGGCGATAAAGCTGTCACTTTCCATCATCCGCTCCGCGCCGATTTCAGCAAGAAGGGTATCATAAAATTTTGCAGCCTTAGCGATGTTATTCGTTCCAAGAGTTACATAACCTATCATGTCACATGTTCTCCTTTTAGGGTTGTTCAAGCGTTTTAGGCTTCCAATGCGCTATCATCGTCTTCGTCTTTGGTGTCGCCATTGAGCATTTCTTCGGCGACCAGCCCCGCGTTAGCACGGATAGCGCGTTCAATCTCGTTGGCCATGTCTGGATTGTTTTTGAGAAACTGTTTTGCGTTTTCGCGACCTTGCCCAACCCGCTCGCCATTATAGGAGAACCAGGAGCCTGATTTTTCGACTACTTCCGCTTTGACACCTAAATCGATTAATTCACCATTTTTGGAGATACCTTCGCCATACATGATGTCGAATTCAACTTGCTTGAAGGGAGGGGCAACCTTGTTTTTTACCACTTTGACTCTGGTTTGATTGCCTACAACTTCATCTTTGGACTTAATTGCACCGATGCGGCGAATATCGAGGCGAACAGAGGAATAGAATTTCAGAGCATTACCACCAGTAGTAGTTTCGGGTGAACCAAACATAACGCCAATCTTCATGCGAATTTGGTTGATGAACAAGACCATGCAGTTTGATTTGGCGATTGAACCGGTTAATTTGCGTAAAGCTTGGCTCATTAGCCTGGCCTGCAAGCCAGGGAGGCTGTCGCCCATATCCCCTTCCAGTTCGGCGCGCGGGGTTAAGGCCGCAACACTGTCAACAATAAGAAAATCAACGGCACCGGAACGCACAAGCGTGTCGGTGATCTCAAGCGCTTGTTCACCCGTGTCAGGTTGAGAGATTAGAAGGTCATCCAGGTTGACCCCAAGTTTTTGTGCGTAAATTGGATCAAGAGCGTGTTCGGCATCAATAAAGGCTGCAACGCCTCCAGTTTTTTGAACTTCCGCGGCGCACTGCAGGGCAAGGGTGGTTTTGCCAGAACTCTCCGGGCCATATACTTCGATCACCCGGCCTTTGGGTAATCCACCTATGCCAAGCGCAATATCGAGCCCTAGCGATCCAGTGGAATAGGCTTCCATATCGACAATGTCACGGTCACCCAGGCGCATGAGGGAGCCTTTACCGAAGGCCTTATCGATCTGTGAAATTGCTGCCTCTAGGGCCTTTGATCTGTCCACGTTGTCTTCCTCTACTAAGCGTAAATTTTGCCGTGCCATTGCTTTTCTCCGTTGTTGTCCTGTCTCGTGCCAGTGTCAATAAGGCGAGTATGTACACATTTTGTTCTCTTTTGGCAAGGGCCTTTAGTGCATTGAAAAATAACAATAATATAGAAATGTTCTAAAATTGTTCCAAAAATTACAGGCACAAACCCAACTGATGATTATATCAATTATGTATCAAGAAGGATCAAGATGGGGTGCAGATGTGAATTGAATCTGTCTTGCGGCCTCAGGTACGGAGAACGGCGCTTGAGCCTTGCTCGTTTGGCCATTGCATCAGATTTAAATTTTAGTGTTGAAGTGTTCGACGGCTCTGTTGATCCCATCTAGCCATTGGTCGACAGGTATGTGTACTACATGATCTACATAAAGATATCTGATGATAAGCTCAGTGTAGCGCGGATTGGTAAAATTTTCATCAGTTCCCATTACCGTCAGCATTGAATGTGGATTGCTGGCGATCATAACGGGTGTATTTTTCAAGGGTATGAGGCATGCGCTTGATTCAAGAAAAAATAGTCCTTATCATGAATAATATAATGCCATTCGAACTGTGTGCATTCTGGTGTTTGGGTGGTGCCCTGGGCTTGATTGGCTTCATTTGAAGTGGGTAATATCTCGACACATGGATAAAAATATGCTCAAAGTCACATCTTGTTTGGTGAATATATGGTCTGTTGAATGTCGAATGAAACTAATTTTACTCCCGCGAAACTGACAACCCTGAAACACTACCGTAGGCATTTGGCTAATTGCGTTGATACAATCATTGATGTTGGCGTGTGTAATGGAACACCAGACCTCTACGAGGCGTTTCCTAATAAGGATTTTATTCTCATCGAGCCTCAGGTGGATGGCGAATCAAGGTTGCGATCAAAGCCGCGTAAATATAAATTCTTGCAAATTGGTCTTGGCGCAGAGCAATCTACATTAACCTTGAATTTGATGCATGCGAGGTCGAGTTTTTTAGAGCGCACCGAGATGACAAAAACGCAGACTATGCGTGATTCTGAAAGCCAAACCGTTGAGGTGCCTGTTGATACATTGGATAATGTGATTAAAACTGAAAATATCGTTGGAAATATCGGGTTGAAAATTGATACCGAAGGTTTTGAGCTTGAGGTAATCAAGGGCCTTAACGAAATGGCTGGTCGTGTTCAATTCGTGATTTGTGAGGCATCTATTCGCAAGCGGTTTGTTGAAAGTTACCTGTTCTCTGATTTGGTTGTTGAGCTACACGCGCGGGGGTTTTATTTTTATAATTTTCTCCACGAGTTGGTTCCTTATCCGCGATTTTATGATGCAATCTTTCTTCGTCGAGATAATCCGCTTTTTGATTAGAGTGAATTTGCGACGGGTAAAAATATAGACCGTATTTTGATCCAAACTTTTGTAAGTGCACTCTATGTAAGTCACTCTTTTTGCGGTTTTAAGCGGGCAAGCTTTAGTGTGCCCGGCAGGGTTGATGTATATTCAGGGCTATAAAGATTTAGCAGGAGCATAACCTTGCACAAACTCAACCGGCATGCGACA
>CAZGVP010000196.1:0-5816 GCA_964529135.1 uncultured Caulobacterales bacterium
CCAGCGGCGGCGGCGGACGCGGCATGAAACTAGCCCCCACCGAAAATGACCTCGCTGAAGCGATGGCAACCGCGCAAGCAGAAGCAAAATCAGCATTCGGTGACGATAATGTTTATCTCGAAAAATATCTTACCCGCCCACGTCACATAGAAATACAAATCATTGCTGATGCGCATGGCAATGTTGCGCAATTGGGCGAACGCGACTGCTCATTACAACGACGCCATCAAAAAGTCCTAGAAGAGGCATTATCTCCCGCGCTCACAGAACAGGAACGAGTTCAGATCGGTGAAATTGCCCGGAAGGCAATTGAGTCCCTTGGCTATCTTGGCGTCGGAACAATTGAGTTTCTTTACGAAAACGGTGAATTTTATTTCATTGAGATGAATACACGCCTTCAGGTTGAACATCCGATCACCGAACAGGTTACACGTATTGATCTTGTCCGTGAGCAAATTAAAGTTGCCAGTGGTTTGCCATTAAGCTTCAAACAATCAGATGTTAGCTTCAAAGGCCATGCCATAGAGTGCAGAATCAATGCAGAACATCCAAAAACATTCCGCCCTTCCCCTGGGGGAATAACATATTTTCACGCGCCGGGTGGGCCGGGCGTTCGGTTTGATTCTGCTATTTATACCGGATACAGAATACCACCTTATTACGACTCCATGATCGGTAAGCTGGTCGTGTTTGGTGATGATCGCCCTCATTGTTTAGCACGCCTACGAAGAGCCTTATCTGAAATGGCGCTAACCGGCGTTGATTCGACCATACCACTTTTTCTAGACATACTGGATGAACCTGATTTCCAAAAGGGTGACTACCACATCCATTGGTTAGAAGAGTGGCTGGAATCCTCATGCTAATCGCTCCTTAATCACCGTTTGCCGCAAATATGTAACACTTTACCGTCATGACCGGCCGAAAACCCAGTCTATGCTTGAATTATTCTGTCCGTTTGCGCATTGTCCAGCGGAAACAATCGGGCTCAAAACTAAAATCTGGAGAATATTGTGAAGAAAAACCTTTTGACGACTGCCGCCTTGTCGGCACTCGCTGCTCTAGCTGTTGCTTCCTGCAGCAATGAAAACACTTCAACCACCGGATCAAAATCAGACATTGAAACTACCACTTCGAAATCCACCACTGCGCCTGCAGTCTCAACTCCAGAGCTTGGAAGCTTTGGGATCAAGACAGAAGATATCGACGTAAGCATTGAACCAGGCGATGATTTCTTCCAACACGTCGGCGGGAAATGGATGGAAACATTTGAACTTCCAGGAGATCGCGCTAGCTATGGCTCCTTCACTGTACTCGCAGACCGATCAGAAAAACGGGTTCGCAAAATCATTGAAGATGCAGCCTCTGCCAATGCGGCAACTGGCTCTGTAGAACAAAAAATCGGTGACTATTTCGCTAGCTTTACCGATGTAGATGCTATCAATGCCAATGGCATGAATGCAATTATAGAAGATCTTGCTTACCTTGCCAATCTTGAAACAAAAGATGAATTGGTTCGCGCATTTGCCCGCCCAGACATTCGTGCCGGGGCTCCGATAGGAGCATTTGTCGGTGTCGATGCTAAACGCCCAGAACAATATACAACCTATATCACTCAAACCGGTCTTGGCATGCCTAATCGCAGCTACTATCTTGATGAAAAGTTTGCTGATAAACGCGCATTATACACACCCTTTATTGCGCAACTTTTGACGTTAGCAAAAATCGATGATGCAGATGCCAAGGCACAAGCAATTTTCAACCTTGAATCGAAAATTGCTGAACTCCACTGGACGCCAGGAAAGCGCAGAAATCGTGACCTGACTTATAACCTCAAATCCATTGATGAACTTCGCGCTTTTGCGCCGGGCCTCAACTGGGATGTTATGTTTGCGGCAAACGGGCTCTCTGGCGAGAATGAATTTATTCTTCGCGAAGATGACGCCATTCAAGGGCTAGCAGCTCTTGTTGAAAAAACTCCACTAGATGTGTGGAGCGCATATATGCAATTCCACCTGCTTCGTAATAACGCTGGTATTTTACCTACCGCTTTTGATGAAGCTAGTTTTGCATTCTATGGCACAGCTTTGCGTGGCACTCCTGAGCAACGCGAACGCTGGAAACGTGGTGTAGGAGCCGTCAATGGCGCTCTTGGCGAAGCAGTCGGACAAGTTTATGTGTCCCGTCACTTCCCTGAAGACAGCAAAACAAAAATGGATGCGCTTGTTAAAAACCTTCGTGTGGCTCTTGATGAACGACTCGATACCCTCCCATGGATGGGAGACGCCACTAAAGCCCAGGCTCATGATAAGCTTGAGAAATTCACACCAAAAATCGGTTACCCTGAAAAATGGCAAGATTACTCTGCACTCGAAATTGTTCGCGGGGATCCTTATGGAAACACCAAACGCTCCGGTGTATTTGGTTGGCAAGAATCTATCAATCGCCTGGGCGGTCCAATTGATAGAACTGAATGGGGCATGAACCCTCAGCGCGTTAACGCTTATTATAACTCCACACTCAATGAGATTGTCTTTCCAGCAGCGATCCTGCAGGCACCATTTTTTGACCCTTTTGCTGATGCAGCTGTAAATTATGGTGGCATTGGCGCTGTAATTGGCCATGAAATTGGCCATGGCTTTGATGATCAGGGATCTAAATCGGATGGTGATGGGCGCCTGCGCAATTGGTGGACCCCTGAAGACCGTGAAAATTTCGAAAAACTCACAACCAAATTAGGTGCTCAGTACGCATCCTATGAACCATTTCCGGGTTTTCCTATCAAGCCAGACCTAACTATGGGCGAGAACATAGGCGATATTGGTGGGCTGGCGATGGCTTACCATGCATATAAACTGTCACTAAATGGCGAAGAAGCTCCTGTGATTGATGGATACACAGGTGATCAACGATTCTTCATGGCTTGGGCACAAGTTTGGAAACGAGTAGCTCGTGAAGACTCTATAAAAAACCAGATCGAAACAGATTCACATTCACCAGCACGTTATCGCGTGAACGGCGTAGTCAGGAATATGGATGCTTGGTATAAAGCATTTGACGTTACCGAAGATGACGACCTTTATTTGGCTCCAGAAGATCGGGTCCAAATCTGGTAACGTTGCACCGCAACATTACTAATTAATAACAAACCGCACGGGAAATCTCTGTGCGGTTTGTTTGTTTAGTTTGCTCTTAATCAGAATATTGTAACAACTTGCGATTTTGGTTTGCAAGAAAATAGCTTATAGTACCATCAAGATAGAATGGACCATAATGGACTGAACCTAAATTAGTCTGGAAGCTATATTATCTTGGGTAACATAAAAGATTGGGAAAATCATGAAACATCGATCAGTAAAACACAAAGCGGTAATGATGTTGGGAGCTTGTTTTATGGCATGCACAACCCTCATTGCGCCTGCTACATTTTCATATGCAGAAAGTATAGTGGATAGTGGTGCCCCCTTCAAAACTTATGATGCTGCAACCTTCTACAACACTACGGATTATTCTATTGCTGGCTCTGGCGAAGGGGCGTTCTCACCAGATGGTAAACGCCTCTTGATTACCTCAAATGAAACGGGGGTTTTCAACGCTTACGAGCTTGACTTAAAAAGCGGTGAGAAAACACCACTTACCACATCAGATACAAGTGCCACCTATGCGGTTAGTTATTTTCCGGACGGGGAACGTATGTTGTTTAGCGCCGATGGCGGCGGTGATGAACTGAACCACCTTTACGTTCGAGACAAAGATGGGAATGTTGAAGATCTAACCCCTGGTGAAAATGTAAAATCTTCTTTTGTGAGATGGGTTAATGATGGCGCAGCATTCATTGTCCAGAGTAATGCTCGCGATTCACGGTTTTTCGACCTTTATCAATACAATACAGACGATTATAACAACCGTTTAATTTTTGAAAATGAATTCGCACTAGAAAACCTCAGTACCACTAGCGACGGGCGTTACGTGGCTGGTTCAAAGTCAAGAACCTCAGCAGATAGCGATATTTATATTGTTGATCTGAATGGAAATGAAATTGTTCCAAACCTGATCACATCACATGAGGGTAACATCGCTTATGATGTTTATACCTTCACACCAGAGGATGACAAACTGGTTTATTCCACTGATGAGTTTGGAGAATTCATTCAAGCCCATACTTATGACCTGGATAGCGGAGAAACTGCACCTTTAATTGTTGCTGACTGGGACGTTTCATATGTCTCCTATTCACCATCAGGAAAATATCGCGTCAGCGGTGTTAATGAAGATGGTTCAACGAAAGTCTCCATTACTCGGCGCAATATCAGCAATTTTGCCAAGCGTTCAAAGCGTAAATCTCTTACAAAATTGTCTACTGTTTTATCGCAAGTATCATTACCCGATGAACTGCCTCAGGGTGATTTACGTCAGGTACGCTTTACGCCAGATGAGAAATCCATTGGATTTGCAATAAATGCATCAAATGCACCATCGAATATTTTTACTGCAAATTTAAAGAAAGACAAATTCCGTCAGTATACACAAGCTTTAAATAAAGACATTAACCCAAACCATCTCGTAACTTCACGTGTCGCAAGATATGAAAGTTTTGATGGTACAATGGTTCCCGGAATTCTCTACCAACCCAAAAATGCCAATGCAGAAAATCCAGCACCTGCCATGGTCTGGGTTCATGGTGGACCTGGTGGCCAAAGCAGAACCGGTTATTCCGCGACCATTCAGCATATGGTCAACCATGGTTATGCTGTTTTCGCAGCCAACAATCGAGGCTCTTCAGGCTACGGCAAAACATTCTACCATATGGATGACAAACGCCATGGTGAAGGCGATTTACGAGACATCGTCGAGGCAAAGTCATATCTGGCATCTTTGGACTGGATTGATGGAGAACGCATCGGCATTATTGGCGGTTCATATGGCGGTTATATGACAGTCGCAGCTCTCACCTATTATCCTGATGTCTTCGACCTCGGCATAGATATCTTTGGTGTCACCAATTGGGTTCGCACATTGAAAAGCATCCCACCATGGTGGGAGTCCTTTAAAGAAAGCCTCTACGATGAGATGGGTGACCCGGCCATTGATGAAGAGCGTCATCGCCGGATTTCTCCTCTTTTTCATGCAGAAAAAATCACCAAACCTTTACTCGTGGTACAAGGCGCTAACGACCCTCGCGTATTACAAATTGAAAGCGATGAAATCGTTGAAGCTGTTAGAGCAAATGGAGTTCCCGTGGAATATCTGGTGTTCCAAGGTGAAGGGCATGGTTTCCGCAAGCGCGAGAACCAAATAGCCGCCTCAGAAGCTTATGTTAAATTTCTGGATACATATCTACTCGGTAACGAGAACGCACTGAACGATGCATCTACACAAGCATCTGGGGACGAATAACATTATAATTACAAGAGCAGTTTAGTCAGGAAATCTAACAGGCTCTATAAAACGGAGCCTGTTAGGAACGATGTAAAAATATTGAGCTATGGAACTTCGAACAGGTCGTTCAATTGCAGCCCGCAAATCATCTCCAACATTGGCATCCCTTCCCAAATCGACAAAGGGCAGGTTTGGAATTTGCAAATTGAAAATAGACTTGAGTATTTTGATATCTTCTATGGATCGGGTGACGTCAGCCACAAACTGTTCTGCCCCCCTATAACTGATCCAGGAAATTTATAATTCTCTACGAAAAAGGAATGGATTAGTTGTGGCGAGAACTGAATGAGTAGTCTAATTTTTGCATTTTTGATCACACGCGTTGTCTAGCCCCCACGTTATGTACCAATTTCTAATAGAGTTTCTGGCACAGGTGG
>CAZGVP010000197.1:0-5804 GCA_964529135.1 uncultured Caulobacterales bacterium
TTTCACCGGGAAAGTCATTTTTTGGTTGAAGCGAGTGAACAATCCGGTGTTAAAGGCACTCATGATCAATTCCCATAAGACTCTCGAAACCGGGGCCGGAGCACGGCCTATCCACCGCCGGTGTTTTACCAAGCCTGACGGGCGTGATGTCATGCTCTATGGTTATAAAGAGCATCAGGAGGCGCCGGCTGGTGAAATGCTTGATGGTGGACCAAAGCAATCTGAATTGCGTTGGCACCCATTGCGCCGCGAATATGCTGTCTATGCCGCCGGACGCCAGAATCGGACGTTTAAACCCTCTATTGCTGATGATCCATTAGCACCGACGAGGGCAAACGGACCAGCAACGGAAATTCCTTTCAGCGATTTTGAATTGGCGATATTTGAAAACCGTTTCCCAAGTTTTAGTTTTAATCCGGGTGAGCCAGGTAGGGTGCCATCTGGTGTGGAGAGCCAGCACGCTCATGGACAATGTGAGGTGGTAGTATACACACCAGAACCAACCGGTAATCTTGGAACATTATCGCAAGAGCGGCGAGAATTGTTAATACACGCATGGATTGATCGGTATCAGGAGTTGTTTACCAAAGGTGCTCAATATGTCTTGCCATTTGAAAATCGTGGTGACGAAGTCGGCGTGACATTGGGGCATCCGCACGGGCAGATTTACGCTGTTCCCGTGGTACCCCAACCGCAGCGCAATGCAGCGCAGAGTTTTGAAGAAGGATATGATCTTGGCGCACATATGAGGGATTGGCGCGAGGATTATCAGATTGCCGAAGCCGGGGGGGTGATGGCCTTTGCGCCACCTTTTGCGCGGTTCCCATATGAAATTTGGATTGTACCTAGTGCGCGGCGCCAACATCTTTCCCAGTTTAAACCTGAAGAGATTTCCGGGTTCGCAACTTTGTTGGGAGAAATTACGAGGCGTTATGACAAATTCTTTGAACGCGAAACAACGCCATATATGCTGAGTTTACAAGCAGCCCCTAATGATGGCAACGTCCATGACAAGTGGCATTTTACAACACAGTTTTACCCGCTTTTGCGGTCGGTGGATAAAATAAAATATCTTGCTTCTGTGGAACAGGCTACGGGGCTTTTTACAGTTGATGTTGCGCCAGAGGAAACCGCACGAATATTTCGAGAGCTGTAATGGCAAGGTGAGTAACGATTGAAGTAATTTATCAATATTATTTTGACGAGAAATAAGATGGTAAATTTTGATCCTGTACGGGTATTAAAAATTTCAGATTGAATGTTTGAAAATTGACATGAACTTGCCATGGATTAGCGGCTTATCACGTACAAAAACTGTCGTGCGCAATGTGTGAGTTGGGTCAGAATTATTTGGATTTGAAAGTGATGAATGATTCAAATTTCTAATGCAGCCACTACCATATAAGGCCCAGCTTTATGAGCTGACCCTAAGAAATAATATGTTCCGAGATCGTAACCAACTGAGGATACAAAGGTCGAGAATTCGACTTCTGGATCAGAAGAAAAATCGAAGCCGAATTCCATAGTCTCACCTGTAGCCTCCAATGTATTGGCCATCGCACCTTTGCTCGCAATCTTGAGCATGCGTTGTCCGTAAAAGTCGGCAATAATGACACTTCCGGGTGCGACATTTGACTTGATGGCATGCAACGTCGCTCGAACCTCGGCCTCGCTGAGATAAAGCGTTACGCCTTCCCAGATAAAAGTGGTTTTCAATTTTGGATCGTAGGGAGACGCCAGGAGATTTTGCTCCCAGTCTGAAGCCGTAAAATCAACTTCGACATAGTGAACGTGATCTGCTCTCAACTTTGTGCGTTGCAATGCCTTGCGCTTGGTTTGCTGAGTAGCCTCTTTATCCAATTCGAAAATCACCAAGCCCGTATCCCCCAATGGGCCATAGGCGCGGGTGTCAAGTCCGGCTCCAAGGATCACGAGTTGCGATGAAGTTTCAGTAGCCATCGCAATGAGATTGTCGAATCTGACCGAGCGCGAAAAAACCATGTTTGCGATACCGCTTTGGTCGTCGCTGGGTAGTTGCGGGTATAGAATTGGTTTTCCTGCGATGAATCGGGCGATCATAAGTGGAAACAGAACAACACGTAGACCGAGGATTGAGTTGTTGGGTAGTTTGCCAGCTAATTTGTAGGAGGCAATATCTTCGCGTAATCCGAACACATGCCCAGTCCAGCGCCCATTGATAATTTCTACAGCAGTTTGCGAAAGCCCAAGCGTTTTACTGCGCCATATTTGTTTGTAAGCAACCCAAAGCACACCGAGGATCGAAAACGGTAGCCAAAGTATTTGCAGCGGAATGTAGACTAACCACGCTATAGTAACCATTTCATTATCCGTTGGAGGCTCCGGTCTGGTTAAGTTACCTGACGAAGAAATGCCAAACTACGCGCTACGGCAAATATTGATGAATGATCACCGATCAATTTCATGCCGGAGATTTATTATTTGTCGTGGATTCATAACACAAAAATCGTACCTATTTTTTGTAAATCCGCCCTAGCTGGTAATGCGCTGTTTTGCTGTTTCATATTGTTTTGCTAGTCGTTCAACAAATTCTGCCGTTGATGGTACATCCTTGATCGCGCCGATACCTTGACCGCAGCCCCAAATGTCTTTCCAGGCTTTTTTATCGCTATTGCCGCCGGAACCAAAATCCATTTTGGAAGGGTCACTTTCAGGTAAATTATCCGGATCAAGACCAGCCGCTTTGATGGAAGGTTTCAGATAGTTGCCATGCACACCGGTGAACAGGTTAGTGTATACTATGTCGTCGGCAGAATATTCGGCGATTGCATTTTTATAGTCATCAGCGGCATTGGCTTCATGAGTTGCGATGAACGCAGACCCGATATAGCCGAAATCTGCCCCCATCGCTTCACAGGCGAGGACTGCATCGCCCGTGGCAATGGACCCGGAAAGAGCGATTGGGCCGTCGAACCATTCGCGAATTTCCTGCACCAGCGCAAACGGGGATATAACACCGGCATGGCCACCGGCTCCGGCGGCCACAGTGATCAGGCCATCAGCGCCTTTGTCGATGGCTTTTTTGGCAAAGAAGTTATTAATCACATCGTGCAAAACCACACCGCCATAAGAATGAACCGCTTCGTAAACCTCTTCTCTGGCGCCCAGTGAGCAAATCACGATGGGCACTTCATGCTTCACGCAGGTTTCAAGATCGGACATCAGGCGGTCATTGGAGCGATGCACGATCTGGTTAACGGCGTAGGGCGCTGCTGGTTGATCAGGGTTTGAATCATTATGGCGGTTGATATTATCCTTGATCTCATTGATCCATTGGTCGAGTGCCTCCTGCGGTCTGGCGTTCAAGGCCGGGAAAGACCCCACCACGCCGGAGATGCATTGCGCTGATACCAATGCCGGGTTGGAGACAATAAATAGGGGCGCACCGATCACAGGTAAACGCAGATTGGCTTTGATATCGTCGAACTTGCTCATGGGGCCTCCAAATGCCGTAAGATTTTTGCAGACCGTAGGCTGGTCACGTTTTGTGTGCAATCAGCTTTTGCAGTTAGGAGATATTGTTATGGTATAGATACGTAAATATCTTTCGAAAGTTGTTGGTGGACTTGCTGTAAAGATACAGCTGTAACGAATAAGTGCAGCCTTGCCATAATCTGCTTATAATGGCTCAAAGGATCAAATAATGAGTTATGAAAACAAAATTTGTGTGGTTACGGGCGCAGCATCGGGGATTGGCCGGGCCATGGCGTTGAACTTAATCAAACAGGGGGCAACGGTTGCGCTCAGTGATATCAATGAGGCCGGACTCAATGAAACTTTGGAGATGTCCAATAAGCCACGAGCAAATCATATCCGTACGGATGTTTTGGATGTCAGTGATGGTGATGCTGTTGCAGCATATGCGGACAACATAAGTGAGAGCCTCGGGGATGTAGATTACCTTTTTAATGTAGCGGGTTTAACGCGGGTTGGATCGTTTGAAGAAACATCATTAGACGCTTTTGATAAAGTGATGGCGGTGAATTTTGGCGGTGTTGTTCGCATGACCAAGGCATTCCTGCCTCAGCTTTTGCGCACCAAGGGGGGGATCGTCAATATTTCCAGTGTATTTGGATTAATTGGATATCCCGGCCAGTCGCATTATTGTTCATCAAAATTTGCTGTGCGTGGATTTACTGAAACAATCGCCCAAGAACTTTCAGAGCAAGGGGTTAGTGTCACATCAGTGCACCCCGGCGGGGTGAAAACATCGATTGCCAGCAATGCCATTTTGGATGGCGCGGATGTAACCCCTGAAAAAAAGGCAGAACTGGATCGCAATTTTGACAAGGCGGCGATCACCAGCCCTGAAAGCGCCGCGAATACTATTCTTCAGGGTGCATTAAAAGGTAAACGCAGGATCACGCTTGGGCCAGATGCAAAGCTTATCTCGATCGTTCAAAGATTATTCCCACGATCCTATGCGGGTGTTATCCGGCGCATACTTCCCAGCGCAGATTGATTGATAAAGTTGAATTCTATCTAATTCGTGTCATTGCTATATGAATTTCTAAAAGTTGTATTGACTGTCTGCTTTGGTACAGACTGTTTTTTTAATTTTTACGTTTAATGAAGAAACTCAAAAAACTTATTGTCATCATCAATGCTACAAAAAACCATAAATTTTTATCATTTTCAGTTAAGAAGAATATTGTTCCGGTAGTTATCATCGCGACAAACGATATTACCTTTGGTAATCGATCTGACATCTAAACACCCTTAAGACAGTGGCAGCCTAATATAGTTTTCATATATCTTGAGAACGTATATCATAGCGGTTAGAGCCTCGATAGATAGCTACCTGATTATTGCAGCTAAATTTTTGGTATTCAATCGGAAGCAATACATATCTATATCTTTGCAACTTTTCTTAACTCAACATCTCCGCAGCCTTATCGGCAAAATAGGTGATCACCCCATCGGCGCCGGCGCGTTTGAATCCTGTTAGGGCTTCCATCATGGCTTTGTCGCTATCGATCCAGCCATTTTGCCCTGCTGCCATGATCATCGCATATTCGCCTGAGACCTGAAACACGAAGGTGGGTTTGGCGAAGGTTTGTTTTGCGCGGGTGACGATATCGAGATAGGGCATGCCGGGTTTTATCATGATCATGTCCGCGCCTTCGGCCAAATCGAGGGCAATTTCGTGCATGGCTTCGTCACTATTGCCAGGGTCCATCTGGTAGGTGCGCTTATCGCCCTTTAACACACCCGCAGATCCGATGGCTTCACGATAAGGGCCATAAAAGGCTGACGCATATTTTGCGGCATAGGCCATAATCTGGGTGTTTTTCAGGCCTTCAGATTCCAGCGCGTACCTGATTGCGCCCACACGCCCATCCATCATGTCTGATGGCGCGATGATGTCAAAACCGGAGCGAGCCAACAGCACTGATTGCTCCACCAGTATTTCAACGGTTTCATCATTGGCTATATCCCCATCAATCATGATGCCATCGTGGCCATGATCTGTATAGGGATCGAGAGCAATATCGCCCATAAGACCTACTTCAGGAACCGCTTCTTTGATCGCTTTTGCTGTGCGGCACATTAAGTTGTTCGGGTCGAGGGCCTTTTCACCATTAGATGAGCGGTCTTTTATATCCGTATAGGGAAAAAGAGCCAGAGCTGGAATGCCAAGGTCTTTCGCTTTTCTTGCCGCTTTCACAGCCTCGTCTGGCGAAAGTCGGAACACACCGGGCAGGGCAGCAATTTTTTCGCGTATGCCAGTGCCATCTTTCAGGATAATCGCCCAAATTAGATCG